>JAGKSZ010000159.1 GCA_018991295.1 Porphyrobacter sp.
ATGCCGGGCAGGATCGTGCCGGTCAGCGGCGGGGTGATCACCGTGCCATCGGCAAAGACGAAGAACAGGTTCATGCCGCCCAGCTCCTCGACCCACCTGTGTTCGGCTGCATCGAGGAACAGCACCTGATCGTGGCCCTTGGCAAAGGCTTGGCCGGTGGGCACGAGGCTGGCGGCGTAATTGCCCCCGCACTTGGCCGCGCCCGTCCCGCCGGGGGCGGCGCGGGTGTAGTCCGAAATCCAGATGCTCACCGCCTTGGCGCCCGATTTGAAATAGTTGCCGGCCGGACTTGCGATCACGATGAACTTGTATTTCTTGGCCGGACGCACGCCGAGGAAGGCCTCGGTCGCGATCATGAAGGGCCGCAGATAGAGCGACCCGCCCTCCACCGCCGGATACCAACTGCCGTCCACCTCCAGCAGCGCCTTGATCGCGCCGAGAAACAGGTCTTCGGGCAGGGCAGGCATGGCAAGGCGTTCAGCCGAGGCGTTGAAGCGCGCCGCGTTGGCTTCCGGGCGGAACAGGCCGAGCGCGCCATCGGGATGGCGGTAGGCCTTCAGCCCCTCGAAAATCTCCTGCGCATAATGCAGCACGCTGGCCGCAGGATCGAGCGGGATGGGCTGGCGCGGACCCAGAACCGGGGTCTGCCATCCGCCCAGTGCCTCGTCATAGTCGATGGTCACCATGTGATCGGTGAACACGGTGCCAAAGCCCGGATCGGCGATCAGCGCATCGCGGGTGGCATCGGGCGTCGGCGCGGGGTGGGGGAGGCGGGTCAGGTGCATGGGACGCGCCTAATACTGCGAGCGGACAAGGGCAAGCCGAAGCGAGGGGCAGCGGCAGGAAGTAGCCCCCCCGACCGCGCTGATGCGCGGCCACCCCCCATTGCTGCGGGGCGGGGAGGGACTGGTCAGCGCAATGGCGAACAAGCGCGCTGCATCGGGCCAAAGGCCCGCAAGCGCGACCGCGCGCCGCGGCTTATGCCGCGAAAGCCAAGCGGGCCGGACGGCCCGCGCCCGGCGCTTGAGGGCGAAAACAAAAAGCACAAATGAAAAGGGCAGCTCCGCCTTGCAGAGCTGCCCTTGACATGGTCAGCGGCCGGAAGTGCCGCTCACGAAGCCTTACTCAGGCGGAAGTTACCGAGTATGCTCCGTAGGGATCTTCACCGACCTCGCTACTGAACCATGAGACATCGGATCACCTCCTTTCGCGCTTGTGAGCCAGACCCCGCGTATCACCGGGGGCCGAGAGCCGCGTTCGCCGCTGGCCTCAGGGCTCAATGTGATTCATTGCACCGGCTTCGGCAAGACTTGTAATTATCTTTTCCGCCGTCATACTCGCCCCTCGCCGCGTAACACTGCGGCCCGCAACGCCCGGGGTTTCCTCGGGCGTTTTGCGTTTCAGGGTCGGGGTGTGGACAGGCTGGGGGCAAGCCTGTGGATATTAATGTATGGAATCGGAGTCCTTGTGGGCGTGCCCGCCTCCGCGGGCACATCCTCGGCGCGTTTCGATCCTTGCAGGATCGAGCGCCTGCGGGCGCGCGGTCGCGCTTGCGGTCGCTGCGCGACCGAGCCCGCGCGATAAGGTCAGGCCGGATGTTACCCCCTGCAATCCTCGATCACCCGGCTGACCTCGGCATGGCTGGGGAGATAGAGCGTCGGCTCACCCTCGACCTCCACGGAAAAGCGGCCCTTTGACAGCGCCATCGCATCGAGCAGCGGGTCGCGGGCGTCCAATGCTGCGATCGCGGTCGGTATCTCGCTGCCCGCGTCTTCAAGCGCCAGGGTGCGGTCGGCGGTTTCGGTGCGGATCGTGGCGGGGCTGGCCGGGCCGCGCAGAAAGAGGGGGAAATTGCCCCAGGGCCCCCAGCATTGCATCGCAAAAAGCGCCCGCCCGGCGAAGACCGCAAGCGGGAGGTTGCCCCGGTCTTCGTAAGTCCACGTCCCCGGTGTCAGCGCTGCGTCCATCCAGTGCGTATCGGCCGGCGCGGGAAGGGGCGGCGGGGCGGGCCGTGGCGGGGCAGGGCGTGAAACCGGTGCGGTTGTGGTCACAACGGGCGGGGCCTTGGCGGCGGGCGCGCAGGCCGCCAGCGCGAGCGTAAGGGCGAGGAGGGGAAGTCCGGCTTTCATCACCCCACTTTGCGCGCTAGGGCCTCGTCTTGTCTATGCCTGACCACCAACCCCGTCCCCCGAAAGCGCCAAAGCGCCGCGTCGATCAGCTGCTGGTCGAACGCGGGCTCGCCGAAAGCCGTGCCCGCGCACAGGCGCTGGTGATGGCGGGGCTGGTGTTTGCAGGCGAGGTCAAGATCGACAAGCCGGGGCACCAGCTGCCCGAGGACGCCGCCCTTGATGTGCGCGGGCGCGATCATCCCTGGGTCAGCCGGGGCGGGATCAAGCTTGCCCATGCCATCGAACATTTCGGACTCTCGCCCGAGGGCGCGACCGCGATGGACATTGGCTCATCCACCGGCGGCTTTACCGATGTGCTGCTGGCGAACGGGGCGGATCATGTGTTCTGCGTCGACAGCGGCACCAACCAGCTGGCGTGGAAACTGCGCGAGGATGCCCGCGTGACAGTGCTCGAACAGCTCTCCGCCCGCCTGCTGACGCCTGAACATATCGACCGCCCGTGCAATTGGGTGGTGTGCGATGCGAGCTTCATCTCTCTGGCAAAAGTGCTGGAGGTGCCCCTGCAACTGGCGGCCACGCCGTGCCAGCTGGTTGCGCTGATCAAGCCGCAATTCGAAGTGGGGCGCGAGGAAGTGGGCAAGGGCGGGGTGGTGCGCGATCCTGCCCTGCACCAGCGCGTGTGCGACGAGGTGCGCGGTTGGGTCGAGGGGCTGGGGTGGGAAGTGCAGGGCATTACCACCAGCCCGATCACCGGGCCGCAGGGCAATGTCGAATTCCTGATCGCGGCCCGCCGCTCATAGCGGCAATCAGGAAAACGCCGCGCATAGCGGCAAGCCAGAAAGCACCGCGCATAGCGCCCAAAAGAAAAGACCGGCAGCAACCGAAGTTGCTACCGGCCTTCTCTAAAGCTGGTCTCTGGCACTGGGCCAGAGCCGATAATCCCTTACGGATTATTCGGCAGCCGGGGTTTCGGCAGCCATCGGCTCGGCAGCAGCGGTTTCTTCAGCAGCCGGGGTTTCAGCAGCCATCGGCTCTTCAGCAACGGCGGTGGTGTCGGCTTCGGTGGCAGCTTCTTCAGCCGGCTTCGAGCAAGCGGCGGTGGCGAGAGCGAGGCCGGCGACGGCGACGAGAGCGATCTTCTTCATGGTTCTGTTCCCTTTGGCCCTCGCGGGCCGATGATGAGCACAAGCGCGTTATTCTTAACTTCCCGCCGCCAACGCGCTTTCGAATCACGGCAGGAATGTGGCAGCATCTAGCAGAGCTTTTTCCAGACCCCAAAGTGTTTCGTGACGTTTTGCCCAAATTTGACCACATTTTTCGAGCGGCCCGGTTTGCGGCCCTCCTGTGCGGCCTCTCTGCGTGGCCCTGCTGATTGTGGCCTGTGACGGGACAGGACAGGCTCGGGATTGGCGCAGGATTTGGCGATGCCGCACGGCTCTGATACACGCCCTGCCTCTTGCTTGAAGGACGGTTGAAGAACGAATGAACATCCTTGCTTCCCCCGCCCAACTGCGCGCCAGTTTCCTGCGCTGGGCGCTGTTCATGGTGCCGCTGGTGCTGCTGATCGGCTTTACCGCAGGGCAGCTTGGCGGGCCGGACACGCCGTGGTTTGCCGGGCTGGACAAGCCCGCGATCTTCCCACCGCCGTTTGTGTTCGGGATCGTGTGGAGTGTGTTGTTTGTGCTGATCGGCCTGTCGATGGCGCTGGTGGCCAGTGCATGGGGCGCGCATGGGCGCGGCCTCGCACTGATCGCCTTCGGGCTGCATTTTCTGGTGACGCAGGGCTGGAGCGCGGTGTTCTTCGGGATGCAGAACATGATGGGCGGGCTGATGGTGCTGGGCTTCGGGATTGCCAGCCTGCTGATCGCGCTGGCGCTGGTGCTGCGGGTGCGGCGCACGGCCGGGCTGCTGCTGCTGCCCTATCTGGCGTGGCTGTGCTTTGCCGGGGTGCTCAATTACCAGTTCATCGTCGAAAACCCCGACGGCGGCGCCCAGGGCGCTGACGGGGCCGCCACCAAAGTGGAATTCTGAGGTTAACCCGGCCTCCAGCAGCGAAGCGTTAGGCCAGATTCAAACCCGGCCTCAAGCAGCGAAGCGGTAGGCCGAACGAAAGACTAGCGAGGATCGGGCTTGCACTTCAGGGCAAGCCTCCCCAGAAAAGGCCTATGCAAAGCCAGAACCCGATCATCGCCGACCTCGTCAAGCTCGCCAACAGTGCCGCCGGAACCATGGCGGGCATGACCCGCGAGGCGCGCGAAAGCACCCGTGAACGCCTGCGCGAAGCCTTTGGCGGGATCGATTTCGTCTCCCGCGAGGAGTTCGAGACGGTCAAGGCCATGGCGCAGAAGGCCCGCGAACAGGCCGATGCCCTCGAAGCGCGGCTTGCTGCGCTGGAAGCCAAGTCCAAGAAGTAAGCACGGCGCGGGGCCATGATCCCGCGTGCCTCGGCTCTGGTGCTGGCCGCGCGTCCGCAGGGCGAGACGGGGGCGATGGCGCGCATCTTTACCGCAGATGCAGGGCTGATCGCGGCCTATGTCGCAGGCGGGCGCGGGCGACAGATGCGCGCCGTGCTGGTGCCGGGCAACCGTGTCTCGGCAGAATTCACCACCCGGCCCGGTAGCGGGCTGCCCTTTGCCCGGTTGGAGCTGGAACATTCCCGCGCCGCGCTGATGACCGAGCCCTTGCCCGCTGCTGCGATCCAGTGGACCTGCGCGCTCACCGCCGCCACGCTGCCCGAACGCCAGCCCTATCCCGCGCTCCATCAGGCGCTGGATGCGCTGCTGGCGGCAATCGCCTTTGCCCCATCGGCGCGCGGCTGGGTGGGCGGGCTGATCGGCTATGAAACGCTCCTGCTGTCGGAACTGGGCTATGGCGGAGAGGCACCTGCGCCAGCGCCTGATTGGCCCGCGCAGATCGCCCAGCTGGCACAGCTCGAACGCCGCCTTGCGCACTACCTGCTTGCAGGGGCGAGGAGCGATGTTATGGGCGCGAGGCTGTTGCTCACCGAGCGGCTGTGTCGGATGGGGTGAAGATGAAGATTGCAGTTCTGCCCGGTGACGGGATCGGTCCCGAGGTCACCGCCGAGGCGGTTGCCGTGCTCGAATCGCTCGGCCTGCCCGGTCTGACACTGTTCAGCGGCGATGTCGGCGGGGCGGCCTATCATCGCCACGGGCACCCGCTGCCTGAAGAAACGCTCGATCTTGCCCGCGCCGCCGATGCAATCCTGTTCGGCGCGGTGGGCGATCCGACCTGCGACGCGCTGGAGCGCCACCTGCGGCCCGAACAGGCGATCCTTGGCCTGCGCAAACACCTTGGCCTGTTTGCCAACCTGCGCCCGGCGCGGGTGTTTGGAGGGCTTGAACACCTCTCCCCCTTGCGCGCCGATATTGCCGGCGGGCTTGATATGCTGATCGTGCGCGAGTTGACGGGGGATGTCTATTTCGGCGCCAAGGGCCAGCGCGTGACTGACGCGGGCGAGCGCGAGGGCTGGGACGCAATGTCCTATGCGGCAAACGAAGTGCGCCGCATCGCCCATGTCGCCTTCCGTGCGGCGCAGGCATCGGGGCAGAAGCTCACCAGCGTCGACAAGGCCAATGTGCTGGAAACCAGCCAGCTGTGGCGCGATGTGGTGGTGGAGGTTTCCGCTGAATATCCCGATGTCGCGCTCGATCACATGTATGTCGATAATGCCGCGATGCAGGTGGTGAGCCATCCCGACCGTTTCGGCGTGGTGCTGACGGGCAATCTGTTTGGCGATATCCTGTCAGACCTTGCCAGCGCGGCGGTGGGTTCGATCGGGCTGCTGCCGTCTGCCTCTCTTGGTGAGCGCCAGACCGCGCATGGCACCTTCGGCCTTTACGAACCCATCCACGGCAGCGCCCCCGATATTGCCGGGCAGGGCAAGGCCAATCCGATGGCAACGATCCTGTCAGCCGCGATGATGCTGCGTCATTCTTTCGGGCTGGAAGATCAGGCTGCGCGGATCGAGGCGGCGGTGGGCCGCACGCTGGCCGACGGCATCCTTGGCGGCGATCTTGGTGGCAGTCACGGCACCGCGGCCATCGGGGCGGCGGTGCGGGAACGCCTGTAAGGGCGGGGCCGGGGCACCAGAATATGCTCGAACTTGCGATCATCCTGCCCACGCTCAACGAGCGCGGCAATCTTGGCCCGCTGGTGGAGCGGATCGACCGCGCCATCGGCAGTGCGGCCATGTGGGAAGTGATCATCGTCGATGATGACAGCCGCGATGGCACGGCGGACGAAGCACGCGCGCTGGCGCTGACGGATACCCGCGTGCGGGTGATCCAGCGCATCGGCCGGCGCGGACTGGCGAGCGCCGCGATCGAAGGCTTTTGCGCCACGGCTGCCCCGTTTGTGGCGGTAATGGACGCCGACCACCAGCACGATCCGGCGCTGCTGCCGGGGATGCTCGCCGCGCTCCAATCGGGCGAGGCCGATATCTGCGTTGCCAGCCGCTTTGCCGAAGGGGCCAGCACCGCCGATTGGGCCGCGCCCGAGCGCGAGAAGCTCTCCACCTATGCCAATGCCATCGCGCGGCGGATCACCGGGGTTGCGCTGAGCGATCCGATGAGCGGGTATTTCATGCTGCCTGCCAGCACCGCCCGCGCACTGGTGCCGCGGCTTTCGGGGATCGGGTTCAAGATCCTGCTCGATCTGCTGGCAACCTCTGACACCACCATGCGGGTCAAGGAATTCCCGCTCAATTTCGCGGCCCGCCGCGAAGGAGAAAGCAAGCTGGACCGCGCCATTCTGTTCGATTTCCTCGCCGGGCTCTTTGACAAGACGCTGGGCAAGGTGATCCCGACCCGTTTCGCTCTGTTCGGCACCGTGGGCGCGCTGGGGGTGGGGGTGCACTTTGCCGTGCTCAGCGTGTTGCTGTTCGCCTTTGGGGAGCGGTTCGCCATCGCGCAAACGGCCGCCGTGCTGGTGGCGATGAGCTTCAACTTCTGGCTCAACAACTGGCTGACCTACCGCGACAAGCGGCTGGTGGGCGCATTGGCGCTGCTGCGCGGGTGGCTGGGTTTCATTGCGACCTGCGCGATCGGGGCCTTTGCCAATGTCGCGATTGCGACCTTCATGCAGGGGCAGGGCATCCACTGGGCACTGGCCGCGCTGGCAGGGATCGTGGTGGGATCGGTCTGGAACTACGCCCTGTCGAGCCGCTTCGTGTGGGGGCGGTTCTGAGACGAGTTTACAGGGGCGCGCAGTTCGGCTTGCGCAGCGAGCCGCAAGGCCGACCGGCCGCCCGCAGCGGGCGCAGCTTGCTGCGCGTCTAGCGAGGACCGTGCGCCGGATGGCGCGCGGAAAACAAAACCTTTACATCCACCCCTCGACCCACATCCACGTGATGAAGCTGCCCCGGCCCTTGAGCGGGAGGGCCGCGATGATCGGGAAGAACCACGCGAACACCCCGGCCGCGGCTGCGGGGATGCCCCAGGCTGCCCATTTGCCATAGGGCACGCGCCGCAGATCGCTGCACGCCAGCGCAAGGGCGGCGAGCAGAAAGAAGCTCGGCACGAAATAGTGGTAATAGAACTGCACCGGCTTGGGCGCGATCAGCCACAGGCCAAGGCTTGCCGCATAGCCGAGCGAGGCCGCCAGCCGCGCAGGATCGCGCCGCCACACCCCCGCAGCCAGACACCACGCCAGCGCGGGCAGGCCGATCAGCATGGTCAGCGGATTGCCCACCAGCAGCACCCCGCGCTGCCGGCCATCGACAAGCTCGTAAAGATACCAGATGCCGCGCGTGTTCAGCACCCAATCCGGCCACTGGCTCATATAGCGGGGCGGGGTCATGAGCTGGCTCTGCAGCGTGAACATTTCGCGGTGAAGCCCGATCAGGCCTTGCTCTGCCAGCGGTGATGGGTGCAGCGGCGCGGCCAGCCAGTAGCCGGGGATATAGGTCGCAGCGTAAACCAGCAGCGGCACGATCCCGAGCCACACGAATGCCTCGATCAGGGTAACCCCCGGCACCGGCGCGCCGCGGCG
>JAGKSZ010000160.1 GCA_018991295.1 Porphyrobacter sp.
CGCCGCGCAGGCCCAGGCGGTGCAGGCCGAAGCGGCGGAGTAGTTCAAAAAGGGCCCACCCCCGGCCCCTCCCGCAAGCGGGAGGGGGAATGAGACGCGCTGATACTCCCCTCCCGCTTGCGGGAGGGGCCGGGGTTGGGCCTCGGTCGACCTCAGAACACCGCGATCCCCGCGTGCAGGATCAGCGCCATCAGCACCAGCGATGACAGCGCGAACAGGGCAAAGCGGATGATCACCCGGTTGATCGTCGCCTGCACGATGCTGTGGGCGATGCGCAAAGCGACATAGGCCCATGCCAGCGTTGTATTGAGCCCGTCTCCCTGCCCGATGATCGCCAGCACGATCGCCACTGCATAAAACAGGGTCGGCGCTTCGTGGAGGTGATTGTAATTGTCGGCCTTCCAGCTGACCGTATCGGGCAGCCGGGCGCGCAGGCTGGCCCCTTCGCCGCCGACAAGGTTCTTGGCGTCGATCCCGGCCTTGTTCATCGCCGGGATTCGGGTGGCATACATCCACACCCACATCACCATCGTCCACGCCAGCAGCGCGACGACAGGTTGCAAGATATCCATTCCGATCATGGTGATGTGTTCCTTAAACAGGCAGGGCCGAAGGGTCGGCAAAGGCGGTGGCGATCACCGCGCGGATTCCCAGCCCCGCAAGCGCGAGGGTCGAGATGATGAACAAAAGGAAGCGCACCGGCACCTTGTTGACGGTCGCCTGCCAGATCGAATGGATGATGCGCAGGGCCACATAGGCCCAGGCCAGCGCCACATCCACCGCGCCTGCCCCCATGATCGCAAGGATGATGGAGGCGGCATAGAACAGCGTGGGCTGCTCCATCAGGTGGCTGTAATTGTGGGCGGGCCAGTTGGCCTGCGGGTCGAGTTGCCCTTCGAGGTCCTGCCCGCGTCCGCCCGGCCGTGCGCCAAGGTCGATCCCGGCCTTCTTCAGCGCCGGAAGGCGCACGCCCGCCATCCAGAACAGCATGATGAGCGACCACACCACCAGCACGGCGGCGGGCGCAAGGATTTGCGCTTGCATTGAATGATCCCCTTCGAGTGCTCTCTCGTGCGGGGCAAATTGCGAGGGCGGCGATCGATTGTCAAATGCAACCCGAAACCCGCCCGCCCGTTTTTCCCCGGCGCCAGCTCCCCCCGATCGCTTGCCTGCGCCCGCATGGTGACAGGGTGGGGCCAGATTCGCCGCTGACCCCCTCCAGACCCCCCGCAGACCCCCTCCAGACCCCTCTCAGACCCGGCTTTGCTGCGGGGTTTCGGCCTGTTCCACGTGAAACATCACGCCGCAGCGTTAAAGGCCGGAACCGTGATCGATCGCTCCCCGCCAAAATCCTCGCGCACCACGATCCGGCCCTGCCGTTCAAGGTGATCGAGCAGCCGCCGCACCCGGCTGGGCGAGGCGCTGCCATAAAGCCGGGCAAGTTCGTCCTCGTCCGGCATGGCATGGCCGCAATGGGCCGCGATGAGGATGGCAAGGTAAGGGGCGAGCAGGTCCTCCTCGACCCCCTCGGCCACGGCAGCAATCGCGGCGCGGGTGCTGTCCTCGATCTGGTCCAAGCCGCTGATCGCAAAGGCAAACAGGCGGCGGAAACGGGTGAGGTCAATATGGGCCGAGGCGATCCCGCGCTGGCGGCAGCGGATGGCGAAATCGCGAAAGCAGGCGGCGGCAGGGCGGGATGCGGCGCCCTCGGCAAGGGCAATCTCGCGCACCACGTCCTCGGGCGTTCCCGCATCGGCGGCGGGCGCAAGCGGGGCGGGCGCCGGGCGGGGCGGCGGGGGTGATGGTGCAGGGGCCTCGGCGGGCGCTGCTGTAGGCTTTACCTCCGGCAGCACGCGGGGCTGGGTGAGGGCTTCCTCCAGATCGGCACGCGGCGGCGGCGGCGGCGGGGGGCGGCGCAGCGGCTGCGCCTGGGTGGCAGCCTCGGCAAGGCGATCGGTCAGCAGCGCCTCCATCGCCCCCTCGGCCGCATCGGGCAGCGGGATCAGACCCTGCCCCCCGCCGCGCCCCGAGGTTTGCACCGCGCCGACATGCACCGCCACCGGCCGGCGGCTGATCGCCGGGCCAAGGCCAAGGAACTGGCCCCTTTGCAGGTCCCGGATCCGTTCGGCCTGCCGCCGGTCCATGCCGAGAAGGTCAGCGGCGCGCTGCATATCAATATCGAGAAAAGTGCGCCCCATCAGGAAGTTGCTGGCCTCGGCGGCGACATTCTTGGCAAGCTTGGCAAGGCGCTGGGTGGCGACGATCCCGGCTAGCCCACGCTTTCGCCCCCGGCACATCAGATTGGTCATCGCCGCCAGCGTCAGGCGGCGGGTCTCGTCATTCATCTCGCCAGCGGCAGCAGGGGCGAACATCTGCGCCTCGTCGACCACCACCAGCGCAGGGTACCAGTGTTCACGCGGGGCATCGAACAGGGCGGTGAGGAACAACGCAGCACAGCGGATCTGGGCCTCGACCTCCAGCTCGTCGAGCGCCAGCACCACCGAGGCGCGGTGCTGGCGCACCCGGGCGGCAAGCTCCTCGATCTCGCGCGGGGAATAGGCACCCGCGTCGATCACCACATGGCCGAAGGCATCGGCAAGGGTGACGAAATCGCCCTCGGGATCGATGATGATCTGCTGCACCTGCCCGGCGCATTCCTCCAGCAACCGCCGCAAAAGATGGGATTTTCCCGAGCCGGAATTGCCCTGCACCAGCAGGCGCGTGGCCAGCAGTTCGGCAAGATCGATGCCGATGGCCTGCCCGTCCGGCCCGCGTCCGATGTCGATGGTGGCTGTCACACCCAACCGATTAGGCAGGCGGGCGCGTCTGCGCAAAGGGGACGGGGGAGTTTTCCAGCGATTCGACCGGGCAGGGCGCGGTGCCCGCATGATCCTGGCGGTTGGAGCGAGAAAAACGGCCTAGCCCCAAGCCTTTGACGATTGCATTGCGCGCCGCCAGCGGCAAGAATGCCATGCGGGATCATGGAAATCTTTCTCCTTCTTCTGCTTGGCGGATTTCTTGCCTCGGCCTGGTCGCGGGTCGGCAGGCTCGAACGCCGGGTTGCCGATCTGTCGGACGAGCTTGCCGCGCTGCGCTTTGCGCGCCGCACTGCCGAGGGGGATGCCGCGCCTGAGGCGTCTGCCTCTCGTGCCATGCCCCGCGCTGCCGAGGCCCCGGCAGAGCCGCCCATCGCGTCTGCCGAGTTAGCTGCGGAGCCGGTTGCCGCACCTGCTGCACCACCGGAACAGCCCCCTTGCGAAGAGCCCGCCGAAGAACCATCGGACGCTCCGCCCGCGCGCGGGTTCTCCTTTGATTTCGAGGATATTTTCGGCCGGCGCCTGCCGATCTGGGGCGGCGGCTTTGCGCTGGCGATTGCGGGGATTTTCCTCGTGCGCTTCTCGATCGAGGCGGGCTTGCTGACCCCGGCTGTGCGAGTGGCGATGAGCTTCGTGTTCGGACTGGCGCTGCTGGCCGGGGCAGAGGTGGCTTATCGCTTCGATGCCCGGCTGGCCGATCCGCGCGTGCGCCAGGCGCTTGCAGGCGCAGGGCTGGCGACGCTGTACGGAGCGTTCTATCTCGCCGGCACGGCCTATGGTCTGATCGGCGCAGGCGCGGCCTTCATCGGGCTGGCGAGCGTGACGGCTGCGGCCATCGCGCTGTCGTTCCGCTTTGGCCTGCCGAGCGCGGTGATCGGACTTGTCGGCGGCTTTGCCGCGCCGCTGGTCTGCGGCACGCTGGGTGAAACTCTGGGCTGGGCCTGGGGCTTCGGAGCGGCCGCCATCGGCATGCTGATCGGGCTGGCCGTCTATCTCGCCGGCGGCCGACACATGCCGCCCGACACCTTACGCAGCCGCAGGTCCAATCCAGCCCGCCAGAAGCTGCAGCCAGGCGACGGCCGCCTGGTCGCGGCGCTGATCGTCATGCTGATCCTCGGGATCTTCTACAGCGTCGCCTACGGCCAGCAATTCAACGTCTTCTCACTCTGGGCGCGCGAAGCGCTGAACCGCACGCTGCTGGGCTGGACGATGCCGGTGACCTGGTTCCAGGCTCTGGACGGCGCTTTCATCGTCGGCCTGACGCCGGTGGCGCTGCGTATCTGGCAGGCGCAGGCGCGGCGCGGGCGCGAGCCCTCGGACATGCACAAGATGGCGATCGGAGCGGCCCTCGGCGCGCTCGGCATGGGCTGCCTCGTCGCCGCCTCGTTGATCGCCGCCACCGGGGCGCAGGCCAGCATGCTGTGGGCCGTCGCCTGTTTCAGCCTGTTCGCCCTGGGCTTCATCTACCAGTGGCCGACCACGCTCGCCTTGGTCTCCAGCGCCGCGCCGGCCCCGATCAACGCGACGATGATGGGAGTGGCCTTCCTGTTCGGCGGCTTCGTCGCCAACTATCTGGCCGGTTGGCTGGGCGGTTACTACGAAGCGATGTCGCCGGCCCGGTTCTGGGCCCTGCATGGTGCGATCAGCCTTGTCGGCGCGGTCGCGACCTGGCTCTGCGCCAAGCCGCTGAACAGCGTCCTCCTCGGGACGCGGAACGGCGCCGGCGGCGACAAGACCGTCCCGGCGCTCACCGACACGGCCTGAAGCAAGCCACGCGCCTGCGGGCCGTCTCCCGACACCGGAGGAACGCTTGACGTCCCCTCTCCCGCACCGCACAAACCGCAGCGAAAATTCAAACCCCTGTTTGATGGGAGACTTCTCATGGCGGACATCCGCTTCGACGGCAAAGTCGCGATCGTCACCGGCGCGGGCGGCGGCCTGGGCCGTCAGCACGCCCTTGAGCTGGCCCGTCGCGGCGCCAAGGTCGTCGTCAACGACCTCGGCGG
>JAGKSZ010000161.1 GCA_018991295.1 Porphyrobacter sp.
AAAGATTCAAAGTCTCTACCGCCCCGAAATATCCTGAAGCATTGCTGCATCCAGCAGGGCGATGCCGCGTTTGCCCTCGCGCTGGATCGCGCCCATGTCTTCGAGCTCGCCCAGCTTGCGGCTGACGGTTTCGATGGTGAGGCCGAGCATATTGGCGATTTCGCCGCGGGTCAGCGGCAGCTCGAACGATCTGGCGATGTGGCACGAACTGTCGCTGGCGGCAGCGGCAAAATCGTGGAGCAGCGCGGCCAGCCGTGCCTCGGCGCTGGCGTGGCCGGTCAGTTCCAGCAGATTGCGCGTCGCCAGCAAATCGGCCTGACTGCGGCGCAGCAGCGCGCGGGCAAGGGCGGGGTAATCCTCGATCGCGCGTTCGATATCGGCGCGCGCGAAGGTGCACAGCCGGCTTTCGGTCAGCGCGACCACATCATGGTGGGCAAAGGGCGCGAACAGTTCTCCGATGAAGCCCGCCGGATGGACCAGCGCCAGGATCTGTTCATTGCCATCAATATCCACCGCCGACACCTTGAGCGCGCCGGTGAGCAATGTGGCACAGGCCGCTTCCTCGTCCCCTGCGGCAAACAGCATTTCCCCGCGCTTCAGCGTGCGGGTGCGCCCGGCAGCGGCCATGGCGTCGCGTTCTTCCGGCGTCAGCACTGCGCAGGCGGCGGTTTCCTTCACCGGACAGGTGGCGCAGGCAAGATTCATGATCCCATCACCTCCCACAGCCTTGCGATCACTGCATCCTGCCGTGCCAGCCGCGTTGCAAGTTCGCCCTGTGCAGCAACAAGCGCAGGATCAGGGGCGAGCGCAGTGGCAGCCTCGGCAGCAAGGCCATCGATCGTGGCAAGCGCGGCGGCGGTCTTGCCGCGCTGCGCATCGAGATCGGCCAGCGCAACGATAGCTGCAGCGCGCGCACTGCTTTCAAATGGCTGACCGGCCGCAGCGCGTGCGAATCGCGCGGCGCGTTCTTCACCGGCGCTGAAGGCGGTCTGTGCTGCGCCTGCATCGGCCATGATCGCAGCAAGGCGTCCGGGCGCGGTGGCGGGGCGATTCGCAGGCGGTGCAGGGGCGGGGGGCGCGGCCTCCTGGCCAGTCTCGAACGGGCGCATCGCCAGCGAGGGATAGGCATCGCTCCCGCCCGCGCAGGCGCCAAGCCCCGCAGTGAGCAGGACAGGAAGGGCGGTCTTGGTCAGTTTTGCGTGCATAGGGATCCCATGTCTCGTTACCATGACACCCGTGGATGGCAAAGCGTCCTCACACTTTGGGCCTTGCGACTTTTTGCTCATCGCCCTGCGCCGAGGCTTGTTGACTTGAGCCCGCCTTTCCCCTAACGGCACGCATCCTTTACGGGGCTGCATTTGCGCAAGCCTCGCATTGCCGTTCGGTTGGCGGGGTGAAAGCCCCAATGCCGGACACTGCACAGACAAGAGAGTTTAGAGCCATGTTCGCTGTAGTGCGCACGGGCGGCAAGCAATATCGGGTTGCCGCCGGAGACAAGATTGCCGTTGAAAAGCTCGCAGGCGAAGCCGGCGACACGATCACGCTGGGCGATGTCCTGCTGGCCGGTGAAGGCGATTCCATCGCCGATGCCAAGTCGGTGACCGTCTCGGCCGAGATCATCGCCCAGGCCAAGAGCGAAAAGGTGGTCGTCTTCAAGAAGCGCCGCCGCCACAACTATCGCCGCAAGAACGGCCATCGCCAGCAGATGACCCTGCTGCGCATCACCGCCGTTGGTGCTGCCGCCGCCGAAAAGCCGGCCAAGAAGGCCGCTGCCAAGAAGACCAAGACCGAAGCCGCTGAAGCGGCTGCCTCGGCCGAATAAGGAGCGACTGAACCATGGCACATAAGAAAGCAGGCGGTTCGTCGCGCAACGGTCGTGATTCGGCCGGTCGTCGCCTTGGCGTGAAGAAGTTCGGCGGTCAGGAAGTGATCGGCGGCAACATTATTATCCGTCAGCGCGGCACCCGCGTGTACCCGGGCGTGAACGTGGGCATGGGCAAGGACCACACCCTCTACGCGCTTTCGGAAGGCGTCGTGCGATTCCACGCCGGCAAGCTTGGCCGCAAATACGTCAGCGTAGATGCGATGGCCGAAGCCGCCGAATAAGCGGACGATTCGATAAAGGGATCGTCCGGCAAGGATGGTCCCGGAGGGTGCAAGACCCTCCACATGAGGGAGACAGGACCGTCCTCGCACAGAGGGGGTCCGTCTCCCTTTTTCGTTGCTCCCTCGCAAGCCTGCGAAGTCATTAAGTTTCGCGGCCTTAAAATTGTCATGCGTCGGCCCTAGAGGCAGGCGCGGGGCGAGGAAGGGAGAACTCGTGTTCCATCGTAGCGAAAGATTGCTGCTCCGGCCGATCTGGCCCGAAGACTGGCAGGCCCTGCTGGCGGGAATCGCCGATGAAGGCGTGGTGCGCAATCTTGCGCGTGCGCCGTGGCCCTATCGCGAGCAGGACGCGCGCGATTTTGCCGCGCTGCCGGCTGATCCGATCCACCCCCGCTTCCTGATCACCCGCGCTGCAGACGCGCAAGCCATCGGCTGCATCGGCTTTGGCCCGGCAGGTGATGATGCGAAGGACCAAAGCGCGCTGGAACTGGGTTACTGGATCGCCCGGCCGCACTGGGGGCAGGGCTATGCCACTGAAGCAGGCGCGGCGGTGCTGGAGATTGCCGGGGCGCTGGGCCACCGCGAACTGGTTGCCTCGCATTTCCTCGATAACCCCGCCTCGGGCCGGGTGCTGCGCAAGCTTGGCTTCGAGCCGACCGGGCGGGTCGAGCCGCGCTGGTCGTGCGGGCGCGGAGGCATGGCCGATACGGTGCAATATCGCATCTTGCTGGGCAGCGGTGCAGGGGTCAGCCAGCGCGCTGCCTGACGGTTTCGGCCTGCGGCTTGTCGCTATCTGCAAAAGGCCTTAGGGACACCGCCATGGTCGTCCGCAAAAGGTTAACCCCCGAGGAATCGCGCAGCTCTGCGCTGGAAGCGGCGCGTGCACTGCTGATTGAAACAGGGCCGCAATCGGTCACGCTGAAGGCGGTATCGGCCCGCATCGGGCGCACGCACGCCAACCTGCTTCACCACTTCGGTTCGGCCTCGGGCCTGCAAAAGGCGCTGGCCGAACACCTGGCGCGTTCGGTGTGCGAGACGATTCTCGATGCCGTCCACGCCAGCCGCGCCGGACTCGGCTCGGCACGTGAAGTCGTGGATCTGGCCTTCGATGCCTTCGACCGGGAAGGCGCAGGCGCGCTGACCAGCTGGATGCTGCTGACCGGCAACGAGGATGCGCTCGATCCGATCATTTCGACGATCCACGATTTGCTCGATGAACTCGCGCCCACAGAGCCGCCCGAGCATATCGCCGAGCGGCGCCTGCACCGCGATACCTTGTCGCTGGTGCTGATGGCGCTGGGCGATGCACTGATCGGCGGGGCGCTGGCAAAATCGCTGGGCCTTCCGCGCGATGCCGCGCGTGAACGGGCAACCACGATGCTCGAAGCCAGCCTTGCCGAGCACCAGCGGGCCTAGCCCTCGGCCTCGCTTACCCCGGCGCGCTGCCATTGCGGCAAGGTGGCAGGATCGAGGCCTTCCACCCGCAGGTGATCGACCGCGAGGCCCAGTTCGGGATAGGCCACCTGCCTGCGCGCCTCGTCCGAAGCCGCAAGCGGCACCACCACCAGCCGCCGATTGACCTTCTGCCGCCAGTTCATCCGCGCCGTGTTCTCCTGCCCGACATAGCAGCCCTTGGTGAAGCTGACGCCGTTCAGTTCGACCGCATTGGTTTCCAGCCACAAGATATCGGCAAGTTCGGCCCGCCCCTCGGGCACGCCGAGCGCGAGGCGGTGGGCCAGCCATGCGGCATCGGCGCTCTCACCCCCCGCCGGGCCGAGCCAGCGATGGCCGAGCGCGGGCAGGCGCGGATCGGGCTGTGCATCGGGGTGCGGTTCGGGCGACCAGTGGACGGCGAGGCTTTCATCGCGGGCAATCGCAATGCGGCGGCGCAGCCGGTACATCGACAGGCGCTTGACCAGTTCATCGGCAAAGGCTGCCTCACAATCGAGCAACAGGCTTTCCCCATCGGCCCACACCAGAAAATCGAACAGGTGCTTGCCCTGCGCGGATAGCAGCGCAGCGTAGCAGGGCAGGGGGCCGGTCACGTCATTGGTGACAAGGCCTTGCAGGAAGGCGGCGACATCCTCGCTGTCGTCCTGAGGCGAAAGGCGCACAAACGCGCGGGTGGCGAGGTGGGTGGGGGCGGTCATGGTGTTCCCAAGGTGGTCGGCGCGCGCACGGTGTCAAGTATTGCGGGATCCTCGCGCGTGACGCTTGCGTGCAATTCGCCGGGTCCGGCTTCCGGTATGATGCTTAGCACACCAGGGAGACGATCATGGACACGCTCACGGCCGATATGCGCAACCAGTTGATGCAGCTGGGCATTCTTGCGCATCATGAACAGGAAGGCATCTTTGCGCTGGCGCTGGCGATGACGAAGCACTGCGCGAAGACATCGGGTCTCCCGCTGGGCGTGGCGATTGGGGCGGCCAGCGCCAAGGCGGGCACAGTGGCACTACCGGTGATCGGGACGGTGTCGGGAGCGACAGCCGGTTTCCTAGCCGGTCTGACCATTGGCACCGCATCGTGCGTCGGGCTGAACGCTGCGGCGCGTGATGAGCTGAAAAAGCTCGCCAAGGGGCAATAGCGCGCACGCCGCATCGGGCACTGGAAAGCGGCGTGCGCCCGGCGTAAGGGCGCAAGCATGACCGATCGCATCACCATCCGCCGCCCCGATGACTGGCATCTGCATTTCCGCGATGGCGCGATCATGCGCGAAGTGGTGCCTTACACCGCGCGGCAGTTTGCCCGCGCCATCGTGATGCCCAACCTCACCCCGCCGGTGACCACCACGGCGCTGGGTGCGGCCTATCGTGATCGTATCCTTGCAGCGGTGCCGGAAGGCGTGCGCTTTACCCCGCTGATGACCTGCTATCTCACCGACACCACCGATGCCGATGATCTGGCGCGGGGCGCGGCCGAGGGGGTGTTCACCGCGGCCAAGATGTACCCCGCCAACGCCACGACCAATTCGGCTGCCGGGGTTTCGAACATCGAGAACCTCTATCCCGTGCTCGCCCGGATGGAGGCCGAGGACATCGTCCTGTGCATCCACGGCGAGGTGACCGATCATTCGGTTGACGTGTTCGACCGCGAGAAAGAGTTCATCGACAGGCATTTGCGGGCGATTCTTGCAGCCTTTCCGAGGTTGCGGATCGTGTTTGAACACATCACCACGTCGGACGCGGTGGATTTCGTGATGGAGGCCGGGCCGAATGTGGCCGCCACCATCACGCCCCAGCACCTCCACATCAACCGCAACGCGATGCTGGTGGGCGGCATCCAGCCGCACAATTACTGCCTGCCGGTTGCTAAGCGTGAGGAGCATCGCCTTGCCCTGAGGAAGGCGGCGACCAGCGGTTCACCGAAATTCTTCCTCGGCACCGATAGCGCGCCCCACCTGCGCAGCGCCAAGGAAAGCGCGTGCGGCTGTGCGGGGATATTCGGGGCGCCCTTCGCGCTCGAAAGCTATCTTGCCGTGTTCGACGAGGAAGGCGCGCTGGATCGCTTCGAAGGCTTTGCCTCGCTCCACGGCCCGGCCTTCTACAGGTTGCCGGTGAACGAGGAGACGGTCACGCTGGAACGCGCCGAAGTGGCGGTGCCGGCGTGTCTGCACGTGACGGGCGAGGAAATCGTCCCCTGGCACGGCGGGCAGATTCTGGGTTGGAAATTCGTGGGTTAGGATGCGCTTTTGCGCTTGGCCCACAGGTCCCACACGAAGATCGCCACCGCCACCCAGATCAGCACGAAGCTTGCCAGTTTGGCAGGGGCAAGCGGCTGGTGGAACACGAACAGGCCAAGAAAGAACACGATCGTGGGCGAAAGATACTGGATGAAGCCCAGCGTCGAATAATCCATGGCCCGCGCGGCGATGGCAAACAGCAGCAGCGGCACGGCGGTGACCACGCCCGAAAAGACGATCAGCGCGCTCATCGACGCATCCTGCCCGAAGGCCGAACCTTGCGGGCTCATCGCATACCAGCCCGCGATTGCCAGGGCCACGGGCAGCAGGATTGCGCTTTCAATCGTGAGGCCGGGGAGCGATCCCACCGCAACCTGTTTGCGAACAAGGCCATAAACGCCAAAGCTCAGACCCAGTGACAGGCTGATCCACAGGCTTGTCAGCGCGCCAGCTGCAAGGAAGGCCACCGCCACCCCGGCAATCGCAACCGCCAGCCATTGGCGCTTTGACAGCTTTTCGCCCAGCACCAGCGTGCCCAGCAGCACATTCATGAGCGGGTTGAGGTAATAGCCGATCGAGGTCGCATACACCTCGCCCGCCATGATCGCCCAGATGTAAACGAACCAGTTGATCGCAATCAGCACACTGCTTGCCAGCAGCGCCATCAGGCTGCGGGGCGAACGCAGCGCCGCCAGCAGTTCGGGAAACTGGCGCCGGTATGCCACGATCAGCAGGCACAAGGGCAGCGTCCAGATGATCCGCCAGCCGACAAATTCGAACGGCGGCACGCTTTGCACCAGCATCAGGTAGAGCGGCAGGAAGCCCCAGATGAGGTAAGCGCCCAGCGCCGGGGCGAGTCCGGTGGAGACTGGGCCGGATGCGACGGGGCCGGAAGGTTTTGGTGCGGTCATGCTGCGGCGGGCGTTAGAAGCGGGGCGGGCACTGTGCAAGCGGCCGCGTGGCTGAATGGCAGCTTTCGGACGCGATGCCGATTCGTTCAGATTTCACTGTATATAGATGAATGAAATCGCTCTTGCGGTCGCTCCCACCAGGCGGCTGCCAGCGCGCAGCGGTGCCTTTGCCCCTGCGTGGAAAGCGCCTCCGGGGTCCTGTGATCCCGGAGGCGTTTTCATGGGGCACCCTGTCAGCGCCAAATTAACCATCCCTGTGGCATGGCGGGGCACGATGGCCCGCGTGCTTGCCCTGTTGCCCGGGATGGCGCTTGCCGCTTGCGATGCGGGCGGCGAGCCTGTGCGCGATGCGGTGCTGATCGCCACGGACCCGGTGGTGGCCCGCGCGCTCCACGATCCGCTGATGACCGATCCTGACCTTGCCAGTCGCAACGAGGCCAATGCCGCGATCGGATTTGCCGACAGCCACGCCCTGCCAGTGATCGCTGCCACCCCTGCCGAAGTGCGGGCCGCGCGCGATGCGATGCGGCTGGTGCTGCTGGAAGGGGGGGATATCCCCGAACTGCCGCTGCCGCAGGCAGGCGGCGGCGATGTGAAAGCGATGCTCGGGCCCCAATCGGGCGCGAGCGAACTGCTTGCCGCGGTCGGTGCGCCTGCGAATTGTGCGACGGGGCTGAAGGAAGACTTCGCGCTCGCGGCCAGCCTGCCAGCGCCTGCCGCCATCCCGCCGCGCGCGATGGTGGTGCAGGCAGGCGGCAGTGAAGGCGCAGGCTGCGCCCTGCGGATCATCCGCTATCTCACCGCCGCGCCGGCAGAGGATGTGGTGCAGTTTCACTACGTCACCACGCGCCGCGCCGGCCTTGGGCCTACACGCCTTGCCGCGCCGACCGACGGGATTGCCGCAGGCACCGGGACCGAGCGGCTGGTGGTCCACACCCGCAAGGCCGCCAATGGGCTGACCGGGGTGACGCTGGTCTACCGCGCGCCTTAGAGCACTTTCCGACCATTCCGGGTCCCCTGACGCGACCCCGCAGGGGCGGGCCGATTTTTGACCCGGCGCGGCGTCTCTCCTTGCTCACTATGCGTGAGCATGGCTCGCTCGTCGTTCCTTGCGCCGAGCCAAAAATCGGCTCCGTCAGGGTGACCCGGAGTGGTCGGAAAGTGCTCTAGCTCCGGATGCCGATCATGATGCTGGCACGCGGCTGGTCCATTTCGGTGCTGGCGACCGGATAGGCGCAGTAATCGGCGGCGTAATAGGCCGCCGGGCGGTGATTGCCCGAAAGGCCGATCCCGCCGAACGGCGCCTTGGACGAGGCCCCGTTGGTGGGCGAGTTCCAGTTGATGATCCCGGCCCGGATATTCGCCCAGAACCGCCCGTAATCATCCGGGCTGCCGCCGATCAGCGAGGCTGACAGGCCAAAGCGGGTGTTGTTCGCCTCGGCAATCGCGGTGTCGAGATCGGGCACGCGGATCACTTGCAGCAGCGGGCCGAACAGTTCGATATCGGGGCGTTCGGGCACGTCGGTCACATCGATGATGCCGGGGCTGAGATAGGGCAGATCGGGCATGCTGCGGCGCATGTGCAGCAGCGGGCGGCCGCCTGCGGTAAGCAGCGCGACAAAGCTTTCCATCAGGAGTTCGGCGGTTTCATTGTCGATCACCGGTCCCATGAAGGGCTGCGGTTCGCCCAGCGGATCGCCCACCATCAGCTTGCGCGCCATCGGCACCAGTTCAGCCATCAGCGCATCATAGATGCCTTCGGTCACGATCAGCCGCCGTGCCGAGGTGCAGCGCTGACCGGCGGTGGCAAAGGCGCTCTGGATGATGATCGCGGCAGCATCGGCGAGCTTGGGCGTATCGGTGACGACGATCGGGTTGTTGCCGCCCATCTCCAGCGCGACGATCTTGCCCGGATTGGCGGCGAGCTTGCGATTGATGGCGATCCCGGCCTGCGCAGAGCCGGTAAATAGCACGCCATCAACACCCGGATGGGCCACCAGCGCGCGGCCTTCCTCAGGCCCGCCGATCACGCATTGGACCACATCTTCCGGGACGCCCGAACGGTGCAGCGCAGCCACCATCGCCTCGCCCACCGCCGGGGTCTTTTCCGAGGGCTTGAACACCACCGCATTGCCCGCGATCAGCGCCGGGATGATGTGGCCGCATGGCAGGTGCGCGGGAAAGTTGAAGGGCCCCAGCACCGCCATCACCCCGTGCGGCTTGTGGCGCAGCGCCGCGCTTGCGCCCACGCCTGCATCGAGCTTCTTCTTGCCGGTGCGTTCGGCATAGGCCCCGACCGAAATATCGACCTTGTTCACCACCGAATCCACTTCGGCCCGCGCTTCCCACATGGGCTTGCCTGCCTCGCGCGCGATCAGTTCTGCGAGCATTTCGGCATCGCGGCGCACGGTGTTGGCAAAGGCGCGCAGCACTTCGATCCGTTCGGTCAGCGCGCGCGCGGCCCAGGGCGCCCACGCCCGGCGCGCAGCAGAAACCGCCGCATCAACATCGCTGATGGCCCCGCGCCACAATTCCTCGCCGCTGGCCGGTTCGTGGGAAATGAGGATGTTGTCGGTCACGCTAGTGACATTCGCCTGTCTGAGTTGCCCCGCAATCGTGCGCTTAGCGCCCTATCGCGGAAATGGCCGAAAAGATAGGGGGGCCTCAGGCATGGCCGGCAGGCACAGGCGGCGGGCCGTGCGCTTCTGCCATGCGCGCAAGGGCTGCAAGCTTGGCGTGGAGCGGGGCCCAGTCATCGCTTTCGTCGATCGCGGACCAGATCGCCTCGACCTCGTCGATCAGCATGGTCTGCGGGGCCACGTCCGACCAGTAGGCGTGCGTGTCAGGAACCGGGGCGTAGGCCGCCAGCGCCTCGGCCAGCGCGCCTGTGGCAGCGCCGCGCCCGCCCCGGTGGGCGAAGAAAAAGGCATCGGGCTGGGCGCGGCTCTCACGCATGGCGGCCTCGCAGGCGGCGACCAGCTGCGTATCGGCCTCAACCCCTTGGCTGACCACCCCCAGCCGCCAGCACCACCGCCGCGCGACCGCCTCCATATAGAGCGGCCCGAACCGTTCGAGCGCGGCGACCAGCGGCGCGGT
>JAGKSZ010000162.1 GCA_018991295.1 Porphyrobacter sp.
GCCATCCCCAAGGGACGCATCCTCGACGAGGCGCTTCCGGTGATGGCGCGCGCCGGGATCGAGCCGGAGGCGGAGTTCCACGATCCGAGGAGCCGCGCGCTCGCCTTCGCCACCACCCGGCCCGACATGCGCCTCATCCGCGTGCGCGCCTTCGATGTGGCGACCTTCGTCGCGCATGGGGCGGCGCAGATCGGCATCGTCGGCTCGGACGGGACCGAGGAATTCGACTATCCCGATCTCTACGCGCCGGTCGATCTCGGGATCGGCCATTGCCGCCTCTCGGTGGCGCGGCTCGCCGAGGACGATGGCGCCGACCGGCTGCACAGCCACCTGCGCGTCGCGACCAAGTATCCGCACCTCACCCGCCGCCATTTCGAGGCGAAGGGCGTGCAGGCCGAATGCGTGAAGCTGAACGGCGCGATGGAGCTGGCCCCTTCGCTGGGCCTCGCGCGCCTCATCGTCGATCTCGTCTCGACCGGGCGGACGCTGGCCGAGAACGGGCTGGTCGAGACCGACCGCATTCTCGATATCTCCGCGCGGCTGATCGTCAATCGCGCGGCACTCAAGACCGATCCGCGCGTTGCCGATCTCGTTGCGGCCTTCCGCCGCGATGCCGAAGCCCGCACGAGAGACGCCGCATGATCCCCATCCTCTACGCCAGCCAGTCCGATTTCGAGGCGAAGTTCGCCCGGCTGGTCGATGCCCGCCGCGAGACCGAGAGCAATGTCGCGGGCGTGGTCGCCGACATCCTCAAGACGGTGAAGATGCGCGGCGATGCGGCGCTGGCCGAATACACCCAGCGTTTCGACGGCTATGCGCTGGCGAGCGAGGCCGACTGGCGCATCCCGCTCGAGGATTGCGCGCGCGCCTATGCCGAACTGCCCGCCGACCTGCGCGAGGCGCTCGATCTCGCCGCGACACGCATCCGCGCCTATCACGCGGCGCAACTGCCGCAGGACCGCGACTTCACCGACGAGGCGGGGGTGCGCCTCGGCGCGATCTGGCGGCCGGTCGATGCCGCCGGGCTCTACGTGCCCGGGGGCCGCGCGGCCTATCCCTCCTCGCTGCTGATGAACGCGATCCCCGCGCGCGTCGCCGGGGTCGAGCGGCTGGTCGTCACCACGCCGACGCCGCGCGGCGAGACCAATCCGCTGGTGCTCGCCGCCGCGCATATCGCGGGCGTGGACGAGATCTGGCGCGTCGGCGGGGCGCAGGCGGTGGGCGCGCTCGCCTATGGCACGCAGCGCATCAAGCCGGTCGATGTCATCACCGGCCCCGGCAATGCCTGGGTGGCCGAGGCCAAGCGCCAGCTTTACGGCGTGGTCGGCATCGACATGGTCGCTGGCCCTTCCGAAATCCTCGTGATTGCCGATGGCCAGAACGATCCCGATTGGATCGCCGCCGATCTGCTCTCGCAGGCCGAACATGACCCGACCTCGCAATCGATCCTGATTACCGATGATGCCGGTTTTGCCCGGCAGGTGGAAGACTGCATCGATTTGCAGATCGCCCAGCTTTCCACCGCCCGCACGGCGCGCACCAGCTGGGACGCGCACGGGGTGATGATCGTGGTCAATGATCTGCTGGCAGAGGCCCCCTCGCTCGCCAACCGGCTCGCTGCCGAACACGTCGAGATCGCGGTGGACGATCCCGAGCGTTACCTGTCCGCGATCCGCCATGCCGGCAGCATCTTCCTTGGCCGCATGACGCCTGAGGCGGTGGGCGATTATGTCGCCGGGCCCAACCATGTACTGCCGACCGGGCGGCGCGCGCGTTTTTCCAGCGGGCTTTCGGTGCTGGATTTCATGAAGCGCACCAGTTTTCTGGGGCTCGATGCGGCGTCCTTTGCCGCCATCGGCCCTGCCGCTGCCACCCTCGCCCATGCCGAGGGGCTGCCGGCCCATGCCAAATCCGTGGAATTGAGAATCAGATGAACCAACCCGCCCGCTCAAGCCAACGTTCTCAGGCCCGTTCGGCTGCGCGTCTTGCCGCCGTGCAGGCGCTTTACCAGCAGCACATGGAGGGCACGGCGCTTGCCCGGCTGCTCGATGAATTCCACCAGCACCGGCTGGGGCGCACCATCGACGAGGACGCTTTCGACGCGGCCGAATATGCCGATGCCGAAGTGCCGTTCTTCGATGATGTGGTGCGCGGCGTGGATGCGCGGCGCGACGAGATCGATGGCCTTGTGGCGGGCAAGCTTGCCACCGGGTGGAACCTTGCGCGGCTCGACAAGGCGATGCTGCAGGTGCTGCGCGCCGGGACCTATGAACTGCTCGCCCGTGCCGATGTGCCGGCAGCGGTGGTGATCAACGAATATGTCGAAGTCGCCAAGGCGTTCTTCGATGACGGGCAGGCCAAGTTCGTGAACGGGATCCTTGATGCCGTGGCAAAGGACGCGCGCGGCTGACCTTGGCCAAGGGGGTGCCAGACCCCTCTCAGACCCCCCGCCGACCCCTCCCAGACCCCCGCCAGACCCCTGCCAGACCCCTGCCAGAGGGGGCCTTGCAGGGCGGTTTCACGTGAAACATTGGCAAGGATGGGCAGGCAGGCGGCAATCGGCTAGGCAAGCGCCGGAATGAACGAACCGGATTTCATCGCGGCCCTGCGCAGCCTCCCGCTCCATCCCGGAGCCCGCGGTTTGATGGATGATTGCGCGGTGCTGACGCTGGGCGCCGAGACGCTGGTCATCACCCATGACATGATGGCCGAAGGCACCCATTTCCGCGCCGATGCCGACATGGCCGATGTGGCATGGAAGCTGGTGGCGACCAACCTCTCGGACCTTGCGGCCAAGGGGGCAGAGCCGCTCGGCGTGCTGCTGGGGCACACGCTGGGGCGCGATGATGCGCGGTTTATCAAGGGGTTGGAGGAAGCTCTTGATGCTTTCGGCACGGTGCTGCTGGGCGGCGACACGATTGCCGCGGCAGGCAAGCGCGCCCTCGGCCTGACCGCCATCGGGCGGGCGACCGCGCTGCCGGTCCCCTCTCGCAGCGGCGCAGGTGTGGGCGATGGGGTGTGGCTGACAGGGCCAGTGGGCCGGGCGATGCTCGGGTTCGAAGGGCATCCCGATCACGCAGGGGCCTTCTGCCGCCCCGTCCCCCGCCTTGCCGAAGGGCAGGCACTTGCAGGCCAAGTCACTGCAATGATGGATGTTTCCGATGGCCTGCTGCTCGATGCCTTCCGCATGGCCGAAGCAAGCGGGGTGACCCTTGCGCTCGAAAGGGCAGCGATCCCGGTCGCTGATCCTGAACACTTCGAGGCCTGTGTGCGCTGGGGCGATGATTACGAACTGCTGTTCACCGCGCCCCCCACAGCCGCCCTGCCAGTGGCGGCAACCCGTATCGGCACGGTCATCCCCCGCCGCAGCGAGGCGCCCCTGATGCTCGATGGCGCCCCCCTCAGCGACCCCGCAAAGCTCGGCTACCGCCACGGCTGAGCGCCTTGGCGCGCCTCACAAAACTGCTGAAACCGGCGCAAAACCGCCATTGGCACTCTCCGTGAGGCTTGCCAGCCCATGGCGAGGCCCTATGACTATCGGCCTCGCGCCCGAGGGATCAACAAGAGGCGCGCGTCTTCATCACGGAAGACAGTACATAACGAGAGGGGATTGCTCGTGAATTTATTGCTCATATCGATTGGGCTGGGGGTGCTTGCCATCATTTATGGCATCGTCACCAGTTCGCAGGTGCTCAGTGCGAGCCCCGGCAATGCGCGGATGCAGGAAATCGCCGCCGCCATTCAGGAAGGCGCGCAAGCCTATTTGAACCGCCAATACACCACCATCGCGATCGTCGGTGTTGTCGTTGCCGCGATCGTCGCCTTTGCACTCGGCACGACCGCGGTGATCGGCTTTGTCACCGGCGCCGTGCTGTCGGGCGTTGCGGGCTATATCGGGATGAACATCTCGGTGCGTGCCAACGTGCGCACCGCCGAGGCGGCCAGCACGGGCCTTCAGGCGGGGCTGACCCTCGCCTTCCGCGCGGGCGCGATTACCGGGATGCTGGTGGCGGGCCTCGCCCTGCTGGCCATCGCCGTGTTCTTTGCCGCGATGATCGGGCCGATGGGCCTTGGCGCTTCCAGCCGCGAAGTGATCGACGGGCTGGTCGGCCTTGCCTTCGGTGCCTCGCTGATCTCGATCTTTGCCCGGCTTGGTGGCGGGATCTTCACCAAGGCGGCAGACGTCGGCGCGGACCTTGTCGGCAAGGTGGAAGCGGGCATCCCCGAGGATGACCCGCGCAACCCCGCCGTGATCGCCGACAACGTGGGCGACAACGTTGGTGACTGCGCCGGGATGGCCGCCGACCTGTTCGAGACTTACGTCGTCACCGTCGGCGCAACCATGGTGCTGACCGCGCTGCTGCTGACGCAGCTGGGCGATCTGCTGCTGCCGCTGATGGCCCTGCCGCTCTTGATCGGCGGTGCGTGCATCGTCACCTCGATCCTCGGCACCTATTTCGTGCGCCTTGGGGGCGGTACCAACGTGATGGGGGCCATGTACAAGGGCTTCATCGTCACCGCCGTCACCTCGATCCCGCTGATCTGGCTGGTCACGCAATATGCGCTCGGCACGGCGGGAATGGACATGAACACGGTCATCAACCCCGATCAGGGCATGACCGAATTCACCGGCCGTTCGCTGTTCTACTGCGCGCTGCTGGGCCTTGCCATTACCGGCCTGATCATCTGGATCACCGAGTATTACACCGGCACCAAATACCGCCCGGTCCGCCCGAACGCCAAGGCCTCGGAAAC
>JAGKSZ010000163.1 GCA_018991295.1 Porphyrobacter sp.
GCTCGCGGCAAAGGCGATGCCCATCGGCAAGGCCCCGGCGATGCCGTCCTGCGGGATGCGACCGTCTCTGGCGACACTGCCCCCGCCTTCCAGCACGGCGAGCGCCATCGGTATCATGATCAGCGTTGTCGAAGTGTTCGATATGAACATCGAAAGCAGCGCGGCCGAAATCATGAAGGCCAGCAGCAGCCGCTGCGGCCCGCCGTCTGCCCCCACCATCTGCAGGATCGCAAGGCTGAGGCGGCGGTGCAGCCCGGTGCGTTCAATCGCCAGCGCGATGAAGGCACCGCCCAGCAGCAGGAACAGGATGGGAGAATAGTAAGTCGCCGCGGTCACCTCGGCGGTGGAAACGCCCGCCAGCGGCAGCACCACGAAGGGCAGCAGCGCGGTCACGCTGAGCGGCACCGCCTCGGTCATCCACCAGGCGGCCATCCACACCGTGAGCCCCGCCACCAGCCACGCCCCGGCGGGCATCCCGGCAGGCGGCGCGGCCACGATCGTCAGCGCAAGCCCCAAGGGGCCGAGCAGGAGGCCGATACGGCGTGCCGTCATGTGCGCTTCGATCCCCTCCGGCCCCGATGGCCCGGCACAGGGACTATCAGCCGCGACCCCGCCTCGGCAAGCGGCGCGCTACTCCACCGCGTTCTTGTTGGGCGGATCGCCGGGCAGATCGATGTTGCTGAAGTACACCCGCCGGATCGGCTCGCCGCGGCGCACCATGTTCTGCAGCTTGCGCTGGCGCGCCCCCATTAACTCGAACCCTGACTGGCCCAGCCGATCCGACCAGCCCACCAGCGGATCATCCATCGCGCCAGGGGCCGAGCTGACGAACAGGTAATTGGCCGGACGCGCGCCGCCGTGCAGGTCAGCAATTCCGGGCGCCCTGATCGAAGCTTCGGTCCGCTGCGTTTCGACGAGGATACCGGCCACATCCTCCTCGGCATATTTGACCAGATGCGCGCGCAGATCAGCGTCGAATTCGGGGAAATAGAACGGCGCAACCTCTGCATAGAGGCCGGCAACCTGCAAGGTGTCGCCAGCTTTCTGCGTGCCCCGCAGCGAATTCACGTAATCGCGCGCGGCGACATCGAGCAGCGGCCCGACATTGCTCCCGGTAAAGGCGTTGCGCTGCAATTCCGGCCCGCCGATCTCGCCGCGCCAGAAGCCGTAAATGACCTTGGGGTCCTTCCAGTTGCGGAACACGATCTCCTCGCGGATGTCGCGCAGCGAAACGGGGATGCCTTTGACAGTGATGAAGCGCGCATCATCCAGCGGGACACCGCCGACCATGATCGCGCGCGGTTCTCGTACCGGCCATTCCTTGGCCAGTTGCTCCAGCAGGGCGACATTGTGGAGGTTGAGCCAGAAGGCGAGCTGTTCGTTGCGAGGCAGAGCGGCGATGTCGATGGTTTCAGTGACCCGTTCAAGGTCCTGACGATATTCGGTGAAGCTGGCGATCACTTCAGGCCCGAGGAAGTTGAACAACACCATCGAGCCTTCCAGCCGGTACGGCGATTGCGGACCTTGCTTGATGCGTGTTCCCAGAATCGGATCCGGACGGCGCGCGCCCTGCCGGTTGGGCGGCCCCATCGACAGCACCATCTGCTTGAGCGCGTAGTCCCAGATGTCGAAATCGATGGTGGTGCGGATCGGATCGGTGGTCGGGGTGAAGATCGCCAGCCGCTTGTCAGAGCGCGCCGCGGGCGGCTCAGGCGCGGCGATCGCGGGGATGAAGTGCAGCTCGCCTTGCGGGGGCCGGATATGGGTTTCGGGCGCTTCAGTCTCGGCAAAAGCAGGGCTTGCGGTTGCAAGGCTGGAACCGGCCAGCAGGGCTATCACGGAAATGCGCAACATCGAGTCTCTCCCACCAGAGGTCTGTCCGTCCGAATCCGATGCTATATCAGAGAGATAAACCGCACAT
Organism: Porphyrobacter sp.; assembly: GCA_018991295.1. Taxonomy (GTDB): domain Bacteria; phylum Pseudomonadota; class Alphaproteobacteria; order Sphingomonadales; family Sphingomonadaceae; genus Erythrobacter. The sequence continues at coordinate 1,922 of JAGKSZ010000163.1, forward strand.
GAACGCAGGTTCATGCAGATATGTCATTCCACCTCGCCCTTGGTCGGCGGATCGCCCGGCAGGGTGATGTTGCTGAAGGTGACGGTATAGGTGGGGATACGCTCGCGGCGCATGTAATCGAACTTGCGGGCGCGTTCCGCGAGTATCCGGGCCACGCCCGCATCGAGCCGCCCTGAGGCGAAGAACGGGTTCGAGCGGGCACCCCCTGACAGATCGGCGATATCGTGTTCGTAGATTGTGGCCTCAATCATCGAGGTCTGGCCGAGCGATGCAGCCATCTTGCCTTCGACATGACGGGCCAGATGAGCGCGCAGGCCACGCTCGAAATCGGGGAAATAGAACGGCGCTGCCTCGGTATAGAGACGCGAGACGTGCATTGTATTTCCGCGCTTTTCCGTGCCGCGCCGCGAATTGACGAATTCGCGGGCCGCCATATCGAGCTGGCTGGCGACGTCGCGCCCATCGAAGGCCGCCCGCTGGATTGCCGGTCCGCCAATCTCGCCGCGCCAGAAGCCGTAAATCACCTCGGGACTGCGCCAGTGCGCATAGACGATCCGCTCCCGGATATCGCGCGGTGACAGGGCGATGCCCTGCACGGTAACGAAGCGCGCCTCTTCCAGCGGCACGCCGTCCACCACAATGTCGCGCGGCTGGCGGATCGGCCAGTTCTCGCCAATCTTCTCTACCATCGCGACATTGTGGAGGTTGAGCCAGTAGGCGAGCTGTTCGTTGCGGGGCAGGGCCTGAATGTCGATCGTGTCGGCCACCGCCTGAAGCTCGCCGCGATAGCGGGCGATATTGGCCAGCACTTCGCGGTCGATCAGGGTGAAGCCGATCATCGAACCATCGAGCCGATAGAAGGAATTGGGCCCCAGTTTCAGGCGGGTGCCAGGCGGCGCGGCGACGCCGAGCGGCACCTTGCGCAGCGGCGGGCCCATCGAGACGACGAAGGCGGCGAGGGCCTCGGTCCAGACGCTGTAATCGAGCCGCAGGTCGCGTCCGTCGGGACGGGGCGCGAAACGGGCAAGGGCATCCTGGGCGGCGGGAGGCGCAGCGGGGGGAGGGGCGGCGCGCGCGGCTTGACCGGGCAGGGCAAGCCCTGCGGCGGCGATCACAGCGATAGCCCATTTCTGCGCGGTCATGGCGCTCCACCAGAACATTCGGCTTTTCCGAACAGGCGCTTAGCCTATCCGGACAAAGCTCGGATGTATAGCTGGCAGAGGCGGGCCGCCTACCTCCACCTCGGGCACCTCGCCCGCCTCCCCGGGCAGATCGAGGTTGCTGAAGGTCACCGTGCCCGGTGCGCGCCCTGACGGATGATTTCCTGGAACTTGGTCTCGCGCTCGCGCAGCAGGGCGGCAACGCTGGGGGTGATGCGGAAGCTGGTCGAGACGCCGTTCGAGGTGATGTTCTGATAGCTCGGTTCGCGCACGCCGCCTTCGATGTCGGCAATGTCATATTCAGCGATCACCGGCTCGGCGCCGCGGGTCGAAGCGAGCAGGGCGGTGGTCTTCTCGTCGGCATAGCGGGAGAGGTGGGCGCGCAGGTCCTGTTCGAAATTGGGGAAGAAGAACGGGGCAGCTTCCCGATAGATTTCCGAGACTTGCAGCCGGCCTCCCAGTTCCTGCGAGCCGCGCAGCGAATTCACGAAATCGCCCGCGCCGCGCACCAGCAGCCGCGACACATTGTCGGCATTGAACGCCTCGCGCTGCAAGGAAGGTCCGCCGATCTCGCCGCGCCAGAAGCCATAGATCACCGCCGGATCCTGCCAGTGGCGATAGACGATCTTTTCGCGGATATCGCGGGGGGAAAGGCGCACGCCTTCCACCGTGATGAAGCGCGCGTCATCCAGCGGCACGCCGCCCACCTTGATTTCGCGCGGCTGACGGATCGGCCAGGCCTTGGCGATCTGCTCGACCATCGCGACATTGTGGAGATTGATCCAGTATGCCAGCTGTTCATTGCGGCTAAGCGACTGGATATCGACGATATTTGCCGTGTTCTCCAGATCCTGACGATATTCGGTGAAGGTCGCGATTACCTTGGCATCGAGGAAGCTGAACATCACCCGCGTGCCTTCCAGCCGGTAGCGCGAGATATGGCCATACTGGCGGCGGCTGCCGAAGCTGGGGTCGGGGCGCGGCGCGCTTTCGCGCAGGGACGGGCCCATCGAGATCACGATCGCCTTCATCGCCTCGTCCCAGATCGAATAGTCGATCCTGTCGGGGCCGGGGTTGTTGGACGGCGCGAAGGTCGCCAGCTCGCGGTCGGCCAGCGGGGATTGGGCAAGGCTGGGTGCGGCCACGATCACGGCCGAGGCCAGCAGCGCGGAGCGGAACAGGGAGAGGAACGGCATGGCTGATGTTTCCCGTGAAACAATCCCTGAAAAGGGGGGCGATGAGGGGGCTGGCTGGGGGCGAGAAGGCAGGGGGCGAGAAGGGGTCGGGGCGGGGTCTGGTGCGGGTTGGCGGCGGGTCTGGCTGCGGTCTGGAAGGGCCTCGGCGGGGACCTCGGGCACCTTCCGGACAGCAAGGCCTGCATTAGCACAGACCAGCGCGGCAGTGTTGCCCGCAATCGGCTTTCATCGACGCTTTGTCGAAGTGCCCCGTCGCTGGTCGAGGCGACAACAAGGGTGTCGCCAGTCGAGGCGACAACAAGGGCATCGCCTGTCTGAGCAAAAACGAAGGGCGGAGCCGCGCTGCCGCTGCCCCGCCCTGTCATAAGCCCTGTAGGCGCCTTGTGCTTTCGCGCTTACTTGGGCGCAAGCACCATCAGCATCTGGCGCCCTTCAAGCCGCGGGAAGGCTTCGACCTTGGCATATTCGGCCACATCGTCTTGCACCTGCTTGAGCAGGTCCATGCCCAGATGCTGGTGCGCCATTTCACGCCCGCGAAACCGCAGGGTGATCTTCACCTTGTCGCCATTGTCGATGAACTTGTGCACGTTGCGCATCTTCACGTCATAATCATGCGTGTCGATGTTCGGACGCATCTTCACTTCCTTGATGTCCTGCGTCTTCTGGGTCTTGCGCGCCAGATTGGCCTTTTTCTGGGCCTCGTAGCGATACTTGCCGACATCAAGGAACTTGCACACCGGCGGGTCCGCATTGGGGGACACTTCGACGAGGTTCAGGCCCTTTTCATTGGCCTGCTCAATCGCTTCGCGGGTGTACATCACGCCCAGATTCTCGCCCTCGTCATCAATGACGCGGACCTTGGGAACCTGGATCATGAAATCAAATCGAGGGCCGCTTTTGACAGGCGGGGCCAACGAGCGCCGGGGTGGACGTGATATGGGGTGTTCTCCTGTGGTTGCTTCTGCTTGGGCCGCTCCTTAGTCCCAATCAGAGCAAAGCGCCAGATGGAGTCTTGCATCACCCCCGGCTGTCGGCCCTGTCAGGCACCGCCGTCCGGCGGAAATCCTAAGGACAACCACGTACTCAAGCAAAATCAACAAATCCGCGGAACTTAATGCAAGTTAGTTCATTGCATTACAGAGTGTTAGGCAGGGATCGCTTTTCACCCGAATGGCCAGCTTTAACTGGCATCATTGGGGGATGTGTCATGCATTACCACAAGCCGCGTTGCACCGATGGCCCGGGTGGACCGGTCGTTGCACGTTTTGTCGCAGATCCGGTCATCACGGACTTGGCAGAGCCGCCCACCGGCCTTATCCCAAGAATGCAGGCACGTCCGGGGTTGGGCGCCAATGACGGGCCGGCTGATGATTTTCTGGCCCTTGCCGAACAGTTGCAGGGTGACGACGGACAGCCGTTGCTCGACCGTCGAGTGCCGGCCTCGCCGCAACTAACCCTTGATGGCATCGCGGCGAATTTTTCTGCCGGCCAGATGCGCCAGCTCGGGTCGACCTTGCTCAAATTGGCCGATGCGCTGGATGATGGCTGGAACCCCGATGAACTGCGCGCCACCTACCACTGGCTTACCCAGGCAGGCCGGATCGAACGGCAGGCGCTCAAGCTGGCGCAGGTGGCGATGCGGATGCGTTCGTCCGCCCGGCGCCGATGTCGCCACCTTTCAGGTGAATGGTTCGGGGAACCGGCATGGGAAATGCTGCTTGAACTGTTCATCCAGTTTGCTGGCGGGGCGAGGGTTTCCACGAAAAGCCTCGTGATCGCCTCGGGCGCGTCGGATACCACGGCGTTGCGGGTGATTGACCGGCTGGAGGATGCAGGGCTGGTCGAACGCGCGCCCTCGCAAACGGACAAGCGCGTGACCTTGCTAAGCCTGACCCGCGATGGCGTGGTTGCGGTAGGGATGGTGCTGATGGAATCTGAGGCCTAGGCCGCCGCCTGCCACAGGGGAAAGCGGGCGATGCGACCTGCGGCGGGCATCAGCGCCTCGATGGCGCGGGCCGGTTGCAGCGCGCCCACGATCTCAGGATGGCCGGCATCCAGCCCCCCGGTAAGCGTCCCGAAGGCGGGCAGGATCATGCGTTCGGCCCCGCCTGCGCCGCTCCCGGTGACGGCACGGCCCAGCACGGCGCAGGGCCGGGCGATATGGCGGCCGCGCACCGCAACGCGCAGCTTGGGGTGATAGTGGCCCGACAGTTCGGGCGCGGCCTCCCCCGGCCTTGCCTCGTGCCGCAGGATCACCCCGCCCAGTTCGAGTTCGGGCACAATCGTGCCGCCAAAGCCCCTCGGCAGGGCTTCGTCATGATTGCCGGTGATCCACACCCAGTCCAATGACCGGGTCAGCGCCTCCAGCATCCCGGTGCAATGGGCATCGAGGCGAAGCGCGCCGGCATCATCGTGGAAATTGTCACCCAGCGTGATGACCCGCCGCGCGCCGGTGTGCCGCACCGCATCGGCCAGCCGTTCCAGCGTGTCGCGGCTGTCATAGGGCGGCAGCATCTGGCCCCGGCTCGCAAACCAGCTGGCCTTTTCAAGGTGCAGGTCCGCCACCAGCAGCGCGCGTTCCGCCGGCCAGTAAAGCGCACGCCCCTGCCCCAGCGCAAGCTCGTGTCCGGCGAACGGGAAGGGGGCGAACATAGCGCGAACCATCGCCGCTCCCTGCCGCCAAATCCGCCGCTTGGCAACAGGGCGATGGTGCGGGCATCAGGGGCCAGTTGAGGCTTGTCTGCGCCGCACCTTGCCCTATGGTGCGCGAAACTGACGGATGGGAATGTATGACTGACTGGACACCGCACACGGCCAAGGCGCGCACGTGGTTTGAACATCTGCGCGATCTGATCTGCGCCGAGTTCGAGAGCATCGAGCGTGAGGCAGGCTCGGATGCGGCGTTCCAATACACCCCCTGGAACCGTGAGGAAGAAGGCAATCCCGATCCCGGTGGCGGGGTGCAGGGGTTGATGAAGGGCCGCGTGTTCGAAAAGGTCGGGGTCAATGTCTCGACCGTGCGCGGCAGCTTTGCCAAGGAATTTGCAGGCTCGATCAACGGGGCGAGCGCCGAGAACCCCGGCTTTGTCGCCACCGGCATCAGCCTTGTGGCGCATATGAGCAATCCGCACGTGCCCGCGGTGCACATGAACACCCGCTTCCTCACCACCACCAAGGCATGGTTCGGCGGCGGCGCGGACCTCAATCCGCCGCTCCCTTATGATGAAGACACGGCAGAATTCCACGCCGCGATGCGCGCTGCCTGCGATCCGCACGGGGCCGATTATTACGAGCGTTATTCCAAGTGGGCCGAGGAATATTTCTACATCCCCCACCGCAAGGTCGGGCGCGGGGTGGGCGGGATCTTTGCCGACCATCTCGAATGTGCCGACGATGCCGCCTTTGAAGCGAACTTCGCCTTCATTCAGGACATCGGCAAGCAGTTCCTCGCAGCCTTCCCGGCGATTGTCCGGCGGCGCATGAACACGCCCTTCGATGCGGCTCACGAGGCGCAGATGTTCGAATACCGGGGACGCTATGCCGAATTCAATCTGGTCTATGACCGGGGCACGATCTACGGCCTGAAGA
>JAGKSZ010000164.1 GCA_018991295.1 Porphyrobacter sp.
AGCCGGACGCAAACGCGAACAAAAAAGACGGCGGGGAGCAATCCCCGCCGTTTTTTTGTGCTTATAAAGGTGGCGGCCAGAACCCTATCGCGCCCGGACCACCAACTTGACCTTCTGCCCCGGCGTTACCGCATCGCCGCTTCCCAGCGCATTGAGCACCCGGAACCGCTCCTCCTGCGCGCTGTCATAGGCCATGCGCCGCGCCAGGCTCGCCACGGTGTCACCGCGCGCGACTGTCACGACCTGGAGCTTCTTGGGCACCACGGCACCGGCTTCGGCCTGCGTGATTCGCCGCATCGACTGGAACATCTGGTTGAAGGTCCCTGCCCGGCCCGCAGGCGCAATCACCTGAAAGTGGAAGGCCCGGTCCCGCGCAAATTCATAGGCGAATACCACCACATCGACCTGCGAATTGCCGTTGTTGACGCGCGCCGTGCCATAGACCGCGGGCAATCCGTTCACCGTGGTACGCTCGATCTGCTGCGGGGCAAGCTGGCTGTTCTGCCCGCCGAGCGCGGTAAACGCGCTGCGCACATAGGTATCGAGATTGCCGCTGTAGGCGGCGGTCGTCAGTTGTGCCTGACCACCCTGCCCCTGAATGCTGACTGCCCGCGTTCCGTTCACCATGTAGAAGCCCTGCGGCGCGGTGAAGGCAAAGCGCAGTTCGGGATGGATGAAGTTGCTGCCTTCGATCATTCCCTGCGCCGGATCGTCACCATACAGCAGCCCGTCAATTCGGGTGAGGAACGTGTCACGGTTGCTGATACTGCCCGCCACCGCCGGGCCGGCCTTGGTCAGGGCGCTCTGCACGCGGCTCGCCGGATCGGGGTGAGTCGAGGCCCATTCGGGCACCGCCGCATTGCGCCCCGCCAACCGCGCATCGAGCGCGTTCTGCGCGGCCAGACTTGCCAGCACCGTTCCCATCGCCCGCTTGTCATAACCGGCCCGGGCAAGATACTGGATGCCCAGATTATCCGCCTCCAGCTCCTGCTTGCGCGAGAACTTGAGCGTCAGAAGCTGTGAGCCCTGCAGGAACCCGCGCGAAAGGGTCTGCCCGATCCCCGAATCGCCCAGCAGGATGCCCGACAGGATCGCCCCGCCCAGCCCGAGCAGGGTGTTCTTCTGCGCAGCCTTCTGTCGCCGCTGTGAATGGCGTGCGGCCACGTGGCCGACCTCATGGCCGAGGACGGCGGCCAGTTCAGCCTCGCTGTTCATCAGCGTCACAAGCTGGCGGGTGGTGTAGATATACCCACCCGGAATCGCGAAAGCATTATGAACGGGCGAGTTCAGCAGGCTGACCGTGAAGCTTTCACGTGCATTGCCGAGACCCGATTGCACGGCAATGTTCTTGCCAACCTGTTCAATATAGGCGGCGTGGGTGCCGCTCATCGCGCCGCCGAATTCTGCAAGCAGCTGGGGGTGATACTCCGCGCCCTGCTTGGCCTCGGCCTGCGTGATCGGGGTTGATGACGAGGGGATCTGCGCCCCGCCTGCACTGACACACCCGGCCAGCGCAACCGAGGCGACCCCGAAGGCCAGCAGCTTGCGTGAATATCGTGCCATGTTCAGTCCCTTTTTTGCCGCCTTGTCTGACCCCAGCCTATCGGGAAAGCGGCGCACGGCAAGGGCTTGGCAAAGGAAACCTGAACTTGGGCTGGCAACCCTAGCCGCCAATAGCGAGGAAGCGTTGTTCACGCGCGGCGATCAATTGTGCGCCCGTTTGCCCGGAAAGCATGTCGAGTTCTTCGACCAGCGCAGCACCCAGCATCCGAGCAGCCGCTGCCGGATCGCGATGCGCACCGCCGACCGGTTCCTTGACGATGCGATCGATCACGTTGATGCGCTTCAGATCCTGCGCGGTGACCTTCATCGCCTGGGCGGCCTCAGGTGCCTTTTCGCTGGTGCGCCACAGGATCGAGGCACAGCCTTCGGGCGAAATCACCGAATAGACCGCGTGTTCCATCATCAGCACCCGGTTGGCCGAGGCCAGCGCCACCGCCCCGCCTGATCCGCCCTCACCCACGATCGCAGCGACCATCGGCACACCAATCGCAAGGCAGGCTTCCGTCGCGCGGGCGATGGCTTCGGCCTGACCGCGCTCTTCCGCCTCAATCCCCGGAAATGCCCCCGAAGTATCGACCAGCGTCACCACCGGCAGGCCGAATCGGCTGGCAAGCTCCATAAGGCGGATCGCCTTGCGATAGCCTTCGGGCTTACCCATGCCGAAATTGTGGGCGATGCGGGTCTTGGTGTCGTGGCCCTTTTCATGGCCGATCAGCATCACCCGGCGGCCGTCGAGCCGGGCAAAGCCGCCCATGATCGCCAGGTCATCGGCGTAGAGCCGGTCACCCCCCAAGGGCATGAAATCCGTAAAGGCCTGCGCCACATAATCGCGGAAATGCGGCCTTTGCGGATGCCTGGCGACCTGCGTCTTCTGCCATGGCGTGAGCGAGGCGTAGGTGCTGGCGAGCAGCTCTGCGCTTTTGCTTTCAAGCCGGCCAATCTCGCTGGCGACATCGACATCATGCAACGCGTTCACGCTGCGCAGCTGCGCAATGCGTTCTTCAAGCGCGGCGACGGGCTTCTCGAAATCGAGGTAAGAAATCATGGCAGCGGGCTAGTCGGATGTTGCCCGTGTTGCAAGCGGGTGACGGGAATTGACGAGCGTCACGAGCCTTGCCGCATCGACATGGGTGTAAATCTGCGTCGTGGAAATGTCGGCATGGCCGAGCAGGGTTTGCAACACTCTGAGGTCGGCACCGCCTTCCAGAAGGTGTGTGGCAAAGGCGTGGCGCAGCACGTGGGGGCTGATCCCGGCCGGATCGAGCCCGGCCCTGCCCGCCAGACCTTTGAGCAGCTGGAACAGGCGAACGCGGCTGAGATGGCCGGTCTTGCCAGAAGGAAACAGATAGCGCGATGCAGGCTCCGCTGCGCGCGCGCCAAGCCACCGGGCCAGCGCCTCCAGCGCCCGCGCCCCAACCGGGACAAGCCGGGTCGCCCCGCCCTTGCCCGTCACGGTCAGGAACGGCGCATCGCGCGGCACCGCAGCCAGCGGCAGGCTGACCAGTTCGGTTGCGCGCAGGCCCGATCCGTAAAGCAATTCGATCAGCGCCAGCAGGCGCACCGCCTTGGGATCATTGCCAGAGGCTTCCTCCTCGGCGCGGGCAAACAGCGCGGCGATCTGATCGTGCCCCATCATCTTGGGCAGCGGGCGGCGAGTGCGCGGCGCGGGAAGCGCGCCCGAAGGATCATCCCGCCGCCAACCTTCATCGATGGCAAAGCCGAAAAACTGCCGCAGCGCCGAAGCCTTGCGCGCGACGCTTGCTGGCGCAAGGCCTGCCCATTCCCCGGCAAGGCTGGCAACCGCATCGCGGCTTGCCCCGGCGAGATCGCCGATAACGTCCTCGGCCTGCGCCAGATCGCGGCGGTAGGCCGAAAGCGTGTTCAGCGCCGCGCCGCGTTCGGCCGCCAGCATTGCGAGAAAAGCGTCGGTCGCCGCCGACATGGGCCGGTCAGCCTCGCGCCACCGCCTCAGCGGCGATCATTCGGGCCTCGGCATCCAGCCCCACGCGGGTGAGGGCCGCCGTGATGTGATAGAGGTGCAGCGGGGTCATCTGCGACCAGCTCGTGCCCTGCATCCCCAGCCCGGCCAGCAGCACCACCAGCGCCGGATTGCCGACTTCGGCCGCGCGGGAAATGGCCGAAGTCCAGCGGGTTTGCCGCGTCAGATCAATATCCAGATCGCCCGCCAACGCGCCCGCATCGCCTTCGCTCAGCCGCCCGATCCCGGCGAGCCCGGCGACAAGAAAAGCCGATTTGCGCGCAGCCTCGCTATCGTCATTGCCGATGAAGCTTTCCACCGCGCCCTGCCCCACAGCGCCGCCACCGGGGCGCGACAGCGCAATCAGCGCCCAGCCCAGCGAGCCTTCCTCTGCAACATTACCCCACCGTCCAGCATTGCGATCAAGCCCTGCGGCCAGCATCGCTGCGATGAGATCACCTGCCACATCCGCATGGGCCTCGTTTACAGGGATGCGCGCTGCGGCATAGGCGGTCATCACGCGAGCGCCATAGCCGTCGCCTCCACCCAGCTTTGCGCCATCGCTCCACAGGCGCTGCATCGCGGCAATCCGGGCAGCAGGATCGGCGGCCAGATAGGCCTCGCGCAATGTCGAGGCATGGGCCTGCGCATCGCCCTTGGCCGCCGGATCGGCATAGACCTCGGCATAAAGATCAACCATCGCATCGGCCGACATTATCCCTTCCCTTGCTGCGCGTCCGGCAAAGGGGGCGCGGCTGATAGCGGGCAGCATCGGCAGCAATGCGCCAGCGCGGGCGTAATAGGCCCCGCCGCGCGCCTTCAGCGCATTGTCGAGCAGCCCATCGGGGAACGGTTCGCCCACTGCGGTGGCAAGGCCGAAGCGCCAGGGGTTGAGCTCCTCCACCCCTTTCCATTCGATCTGCACCCCGCGCTGGCCGCGCCCCGCCGCCCCGGCAAAGCGCCGTGCCAACAGCACATCGATGCGCGGCGCTGCGCCCCTGCCCAGCGCCCGGTCAAGCTGCGATGCGGCCAGCGCCGCCTCGCCCGCATAGGCGTTGCAGATTGCCTGCCACATCTGCCACTCGCCATCATCGCGGGCTGATCCTTGCAGGCGCACCGCCGGGCAGGCCCCGGTGATATCGCCGCTGCCGAGATAGGCGCTGAGCGCCTCTTGCGTGAGCGCAGGCGACCACTTGGCGCTGTCGATATCCTGCACCACGGCGCGGGCCAGCGCGAATTCGCCCATGCGGTTCAGCACGCCCACTCTGAGCGCGGCAAATTCGATAGGGTCCATGCCGAGCGGCGCTGCCAGACGGCTCGCCAGTGCGCGGCGCATCAGGATGTGTCCCCAGCGCGAAACCATCGGCCCATTGGTGCCCGAGAGGGCCGCGCGCACCAGCTTGTCCGACTGGTTTGCCAGCGCCACCGGCGGCAGCCCGCCCTCGTCCACAGCCAGAACGCCGACGCGGGTCAGCGAACGCTGCGCGCCTGCGGGAATATCGGATTTGGGCTTGAGCCCGAGCAGCTGGTCAAGCTCCTCGGTCGACATCTTCTCCAGCGCCTCAAGGCTCGGCAGGCCGGCCAGATCATCGCGGGTGATCGAGGGCAAGGCGGGCAGGTTGGCCGGATCGGCCGGAACGCCGGATGGCAGCGGTGGCGGCGCGCTCCCCTGCGCGGGCGCCGAGGCTGGCCCATTGGCAGGGGCCTGCCCCGCACGCGAAGTCGCAGTGGGGGTCGGGCGCGGCGCGGGGGCGGGATCATCGAAGCCCGGCGGCAGCAGCGATTCGGGTTTGCCCTGCGCAAGGCCAAGCCCTGCCAGCCCCGCACCTCCCAGCGCGCCTGCAAGGCCGAGCGCAAGCACGCTCGCGCCAAACCGCACCTTCCCGCCCATCACCGGGATTGCTCCGGCAAAGCGACATCCTGCGCGATCGGGTGGAGCGCCTCCTCGCCGCCATCGAACCATGCAAGCCCGAGCACCACTGCGCCCACAATCCCTGCCACCCACGGCCAGCGAACCCCGCGCTGCCGCTGCGCAGGTTCAAGGCCGGAAGAGGTAAGACGCTCAGTGCGACGGTTTGCCATATTGCGCGTGCCCTAGCCCATCTATAGGCCCTGCGGCAATGTCCGCTGCGAGCCCATCCCTCACCGATCGCGATATTGCCGCCATCGCCGCGCGCATCACACGCCCGGTTGTGCTGGTGGGGCTCATGGGTGTGGGCAAATCGACTGTGGGGCGCAAGCTTGCCGCACTGCTGGGGCGCGATTTCATAGATGCCGATGATGCCATTGCCGCGGCTGCCGGACGCACCATTCCCGAAATCTTCGAAACCTTCGGAGAGGCCCATTTCCGCGATGGGGAACGGCGCGTCATCGCCCGCCTGATCGATGAAGGCCACGGCGTGATCGCCACGGGCGGCGGCGCATTTGTCGATCCTGCCACCCGCGCCAAGGTGCTGGACAAGGCGATTGCGGTGTGGATCGATTGCGACGTCGATACGCTGGTGGAACGCACCGCCCGCCGCGCCAATCGCCCCTTGCTCAAGCAAGGCAACCCGCACGAAATCCTGAGCCGGTTGGCGCGCGAACGAGCGCCCTTCTACGCCGAGGCTCCCATCCGCGTCGTCAGCGAAACCGGCCCTCATGCCGGGACTGCCCGCGCAATCATCAAGGCAATCGACGAATGGCTGTAATCAATGTTGCGCTGGCCGGGCGCGCTTATGAAGTTGCGATCGCAGAAGGACTGCTCGCCCGCCTGCCAGAGGCTGCGGCAGCATATCTCGCCGGCTATCACGTCGATCGGCCAGTGCCCTTCGTGGCCGATGGCAACACCTATCGCCTCTATGCCGAAAGGATCACGCAGGACCTGATGGCAGCGGGATTTTCCATTGATTGGTTCGTCATCGAACCGGGCGAGGATTCCAAAAGCTGGGGGGCGCTCGAAGCCCTGTGCGATTGGCTGCTGGCACTGGGCATCACCCGCAAGGATCATGTCTTCGCGCTGGGGGGCGGTGTGGTGGGCGACCTGGTCGGCTTTGCCTGCGCGGTCGTGAAGCGCGGCTGCGGTTTCGTGCAGTTGCCGACCACACTGCTGGCACAGGTCGATTCCTCGGTCGGCGGCAAGACCGCGATCAACACCGCGGCCGGCAAGAACCTGATCGGCGCCTTCCACCAGCCTGCCCAGGTGCTGATCGACCCGCTGGTGCTGGCCACGCTCCCGGACCGCGAAATGCGCGCAGGGATCGCGGAAGTGATCAAATATGGCCTGCTGGGCGATGCGGACTTTTTTGCATGGCTGGAGAGCAACGCCGCTGCCGTGCTGGCGCGCGAGCCTGCCGCGCTTGAACACGCCATCGCGGTCAGCATTGCCATGAAGGCGCAGATCGTTGCCGAGGACGAGCGCGAGACGCAAGACCGCCGCGCGCTGCTCAACCTTGGCCACACCTTCGGCCATGCACTGGAGGCCGAGACGGGCTTTTCCGAGCGGTTGCTGCATGGCGAGGCGGTCGCGCTCGGCATGGTGCTGGCCGCCAGATATTCGGCGCGGCGCGGCAAGATTTCCGCCGCTGATGCCGCGCGCGCTGAGGCGGCGATTGCTTCAGCGGGCCTGCCATCGCAGCTTGCCGCGCTTGGTCTTGCCTGCAACGGCGCGGCGCTGGTGGATCACATGCGCCACGACAAGAAGGCCGAAGGCACCACCCTGCCCTTCCTGTTGCTGCGGGCACTGGGCGAGGCCTATGTGGCGCGCGACGTTGATCTTTCGGATATCGCAGCCTTCCTCGACGAAGAACTGGCCGCGTGACGATTGCGCTGGCCGACCTTGCGGACCCGCGGGTGCAGGCGCTGATTGCTTTCCACCAGCGCGCCATGATCGAAGGCTCGCCGCCGGGCCTCAGCTTCGCGCTCGACCTGTCGGGCCTTCGGGCCGAGGGGGTGACGGTTTGGGCCGCCGAAGTCGAAGGGCAAATTGCCGCCGTGGGCGCGATGAAGCGGCTCGATGCCACCACTGCCGAAGTAAAGTCGATGCGCACGCACCCCGATTTTCTGCGCCGGGGTCTTGCTGCGGCGATGCTGGAGGCCATCATCGCCCATGCCCGTGCCGAGGGGCTATGCCGCCTCAGTCTTGAAACCGGCACCGGCCCTGCGTTTGAACCGGCCCTCGCCCTTTACCGGCGACGCGGCTTTGCAAACGGCCCGGCCTTTGCCGATTATGCGCTGACCGACTTCAACCAGTGCCTCCATATGGCGCTGGAATAGCCGATCAGTGAGCCGGGCGGCTCGGCAGTTTGGCGACATTGCCGAGCGGTTCAGTGCCGCCACGCGACGCCTTCATCGCCGCTTCTTCCTCCAGCATTGCATCATGCTCGGCAAACAGCCGCTCAATCTCGGCGCGGCGTTCGAGCAGCATATAGGCAATGCCCGGCGCAAGGCTTTCGCCCTCACCGATCTGCCCCAGCAAAGCCGCCAGATCGCTGACTGTGGCATCGCGCGCGGTCTTGAAGAAATGGCCCTTCCGGTCGAAGAACCCGGTGCCTGTGTGTGCCATGATCAAATCCTCCCACGAGATTTAATCCACGAGACGCAGGGGATACCGCGACTCGGCAAGCACAGAATTTCTCAAAGCGGCCCCGGTAGGACAGACCCTCGTCCGATTTATCGTCGGAAATCATCAGTCTGGCGCAAAACTACAACAGATTTTGCAAGAAAATTACCGCACCGCGCAGCTTTGCATCGAATTGACGCGAAAGACGCCTGCCATCGCAGCGCGGTCAAGAGCGGGTTAGTGGTGGTCTGCAAGGGGTCGAGAAGGGGTCTGGCAAGGGTCGACGAGGGGTCTGGCGGGGGTCAAGACCGGGTCTGGAAGGGCCTGAAATCGGCAAATTTGTCGGAATTGCCCAGCGCGGTTCCTATTTCCGGGCCGCCCCTTGCGCAAAAGCACCTGTTTTGGGCCGTTTTGCCACCGTGCCGCGCCGTTTGGCTGTAGGAAAGTGCGCAGGGGCTTTACCCGCAAAACCCTTGCGCACCTTGCCTTATTCCAGCTCCAGGATCACCGCATCGACCGCAAGGCTCTCGCCCTCGGCGGCGTTGATCTTCGCGATCACGCCTTCCTTTTCGGCGCGCAGGATGTTCTCCATCTTCATCGCCTCCACGGTCGCCAGCGGCTGGCCGGGCTGCACGGTATCGCCTTGCGCCACGTGGAGCTTCACCAGCATCCCGGGCATCGGGCAGATCAAGAGGCGCGACAGATCCGGCGGCACCTTTTCGAGCATGAGCGATTCGTGCCGCGCCAGCCGCTGCGGGATTGCCAGTGCCACATGCGCAGCGCCCCGTGTGGTCACCTTCCACTGGTTGCCCTGCCGCTCGACGATCAGGCCAAGCTTGTGCTCCGGACCCTCGCCAACCTTGCCGCACGCCTCGGCCTGCACCATGCCGGGGCGCCATGTGCAAGTACCCTCGACCAAGACGCCATCGACGAGGGCGTGACCCTCACCCAGCACCACTGCAAAGCGTTCGTCACCCAGCTTGACCAGCCACTCAGAGGTCACCGGCAGGGGGCCATCTAGCTGTCCGGAAATGCGGCGCGCGCGGCTTTGCAGGGTGAATTCATTGCCCGCACAAACGGCCGCCAAAATGCGCTTCACATCATCCGAGGTCGCCGCGCCGTGAAAGCCTTCGGGATATTCCTCGGCAATGAAACCCGTGGTCAGCTCGCCTGAGCGGAAGCGCGGGTGCTGCATGATCGCGCTGAGGAAATCGACATTGTGGCCGAGGCCCTTGATGCGGAACTTGTCGAGCGCCTCGATCTGCAAGTCCGCCGCTTCATCACGCGTCGGCGCCCAGGTGATGAGCTTGGCGATCATCGGGTCGTAGAACAGCGAGACCTCGCCGCCCTCATAGACCCCGTCATCGACCCGCACCGAGCCGCTGCCACGCGCCACGCCCCGGCGCGCCTTGCCCGCCACGGTCTCATCCTCGCTCCAGCCGGGGAGCGGGGGTGCGTAATGCACCAGCCGCCCGGTTGAGGGCAGGAACCCGCGATAGGGGTCTTCGGCATAGACGCGGTTTTCGATCGCCCAGCCGTCGATCCCGATATCGTCCTGCGTCATCGACAGCTTTTCGCCCGCCGCGACACGGATCATCTGTTCGACAAGGTCGATGCCGGTGATTGCTTCGGTGACAGGGTGTTCGACCTGAAGCCGGGTGTTCATTTCGAGGAAGTAGAAGCTCTCCCCCGTCGGGTCCGCGCCGCTGACGATCAGTTCCACGGTGCCCGCAGAGTAATACCCCACGGCGCGTGCAAGGGCGACGCATTGCTCGCCCATCGCCTTGCGCATCTTGGGCGTGACAAAAGGCGACGGCGCTTCTTCGACCACCTTCTGGTGGCGGCGCTGGATCGAGCATTCGCGCTCGTTCAAGTAAAGGATATTGCCGTGCTGGTCGCCGAGGATCTGGATTTCGATGTGGCGCGGATTGAGGATGAACTTCTCGATGAACACGCGGTCATCGCCGAAGGAGTTCAGCCCTTCGCGCTTCACGCTTTCAAAGCCCTCGCGCACGTCGGCCTCGTTGTAAGCAAGGCGCATCCCCTTGCCCCCGCCACCGGCGCTGGCCTTCATCATCACCGGATAGCCGATCTCGTTCGAGATGCGCACCGCGTGTTCGGTATCCTCAATCTCGCCAACGAAGCCTGGGACGACATTGACGCCCGCTTCCTTGGCGAGCTTCTTGGACTCGATCTTGTCGCCCATCGCGGCAATCGCGCCCACGGGAGGCCCGATGAAGGCGATGTTCTCTTTCGCCAGCGCCTCGGCAAAGGAGGTGCGTTCTGACAGGAAGCCGTAGCCCGGAT
>JAGKSZ010000165.1 GCA_018991295.1 Porphyrobacter sp.
GGCGAGGGCACGGCTTTTGGGATTGTGGAAATCGGCATCCGGCTCCACCCCGGCGCGCGCCATCACCGGCAGCGCCTCGTCAAGAATGCGCCCCTTGGGGACAGCGAAGGTGAGCTGTCCGGTATTGTCGGAATTGCCAATGCTGGTCATGATCGGGGGCGCACTTAGGCACAGAGGCGGAAAAGGGCAATGGTGATGGCGGTAAGCGAGCCGGGAATCATGGGCCTTGATGACTTTGCTTCAGCGCTGGAATGGCAGGCGCGCCATGCCGAGGAAAATGGTGCGCCTGCCACAGCGCGCGTGATCCGCGCGCTGGCAGGCGTGCGGGCGAGCGATACGGCGACCGGACGCCGGATCGCGAACTGGCAGGGCCTGACGCTGAAGGATGCAATGCCGCTGCGGATTGCGGGCGGCTTTCACCACCTGCTGCTGACCGGCGCGGATGATCGGCTGGGCGCTGTCTATGCGGGCGCGGTCACCGATCAGGGTGAGGTGGACGCGCTGGTGCTCGATCTCACGCAGCGCTTCGATGCGCGGCTGCTGCCGTGGCTCGATGGCCCGCCGCAGACCAACGAGGCGGGCCGATCTGTCAGTATCATGGCGGGGCTGTTGTGGCTGGCGCAGCAGGTGCGTGTCCCGCGGTTCGATCTGTTCGAACTGGGCGCGAGCGCAGGGGTCAACACGATGATCGACCGCTATTTCTTCCGGCTGGGGGACACAGAAGTGGGCCCGGCACAATCGCCGATGCGGATCGTGCCCGAATGGCGCGGTGCATCGTCGCCGCCGCTGCCGCCCGCCGGTTTCGCCATCACCGCTGTGAAGGGCTGCGACATCGCCCCGATCAACCTCGCCGATCCTGAGGCGGCGCTGCGCCTCAAAGCCTATGTCTGGCCCGATGCCGGGGAACGCATGGCGCGGATCGACGCCGCGATCGCGCTGGCGGGGGCAGAGCCGCCCGATCTGATTGCGGCCGATGCGGGCGATTTTGCCGCCGCGATGCTCGCCCGCCCTGCGGTGAGCGGCACGGTGCGCGTGATGTTCCATTCGATCATGTGGCAATACATGCCCGCAGCAACGCAGGCGCGGATCACCGCCGCCTTCGAGGCCGAGGGTGCTTGTGCAACCCCCGACACCCCGCTCGGCTGGATCGCGCTGGAGACCGACCCGGCCACCTTCCGCCACGAATTGCGGGTGCGCCTGTGGGATGGCGGCAGCCACAAGGGCGAGGAGCACCTGCTGTCCCACGCTCACCCGCACGGCGCATGGGTGGCGTGGCTCGGCGGCTAACCCGCCAGAAACGCCTCCATCGCCGCGTTCACAGCCTCGGGCGCTTCCCACGGCACGAAATGGCCGCAATCCGGCACGCGCACGATGGTGAGGGGATCGATGATGTTCTCCAGCCCTTCGAGGTTCTCCGGCGGCAGGGCGAGATCGTCCAAGGCCCAGATCACCAGCGTGGGGATCGTCAGTTTGGGGAGCGCCGGGGGCGTCCAGCCTTCGGGCACTTCGAAAGGCGCATCCATCAGCGGCACGTCGATGGGGCTGGCGCGGTAGTAGTTGAGCATCCCGAAAGCCGCATCGCGGTTCTGCCAGTCGAGCAGCAGCGCATCGCGTTCTTCGGGCTCCATCGCGCTAGGGCGGTCCCACTTTACCTCTTTCAGCAGCAGGCCGGTGAGCCCGTGCTCCTTCACCAGCGCATCATTCGCGGGATCGCGGAAACCGCGGATATACTGGCTCGCCTCGCGCTGGACGGGGTGGGTGTAGAGCAGGCGCTGGAAGATCACCGGATGGGGCGCATTGGCGATCACGGCGCGGGTGACGCGGGCGTGCTGCCCGGCCAGCGCCACGCCCCACGCAATCGCGCCGCCCCAATCGTGCCCGACGATGGTGAACTGCGCGATCCCCAGCGCATCGGCCAGCAGGAACACATCGCCGATCAGCTTGTCGGGCGTATAGGCCTCCACCGCCTGCGGCTTGGATGAACCGCGATAGCCGCGCTGGTCAGGCGCGATGCAGCGGAAGCGGCCTGCGAAATGCGCGATCTGGTGGCGCCAGGTGCGGTGGCTTTCGGGAAAGCCGTGGAGGAAAATCAGCACCGGGGCATCTGTCGGCCCTTCATCGACGATGTTGAGGTGGATGCCATTGGCCAGCGCCACCCGCTTCAGATCGCTTGCCATCACTGCTGCTCCAGCTTGTCCATGTAACCCTTGGCGACCATCGCTGCGACCTGATCCAGCAGCGCATCGGGCGTGCGGCGGGCCTCGCCCATGGCCAGTTCCATGCCTTCGGCCACGATAATCTCGCGTTCCCCCCTGGCGATCCCGTCAAGCATCGTCCTGGCCGCCACATCGGCGGGGATGCCTTCGTCAATCGCCTTGTCCGAGCGGCCCCGCGCCGTGCCTTCGGCGGTGAGCGCATTGCGCGAGACATTGGTGGCGACCGATCCGGGATAGATCGTGTGGACCGAAACCCCGTTGACGGTCAGCTCGGCGCGCAAGGCATCGGCATAGCCTGCCAGCCCGAACTTCGCCGCTGAGTAAGCGGTGCGCATCGGCACGCCGACTTTGCCTGCGATGGACGAGATAAACCCGAGCGCGCCCGATCCGCGCTCCGCCATGTGGCCGATCAGGCCTTGGGAAAAGGCAATCTGGGCAACCAGATCGACCTCGATAATGTCGCGGTAGACCTGCATCGCGGTTTTGAGTGCCCGGCTGCGCTGCGAAATCCCGGCATTGGCAAAGGCGATATCGACGCCGCCTTTCCACTGGGTGGCCTTTTGAGTGGCCTCGGCCAGCGCGGCTTCATCGCGCACATCGAAGGGCAAAAGCAGAGCCTCGCCGCAATCGGCCGCCACTTCGGCAAGGCGGGCTTCATCGCGGCCTGACAGGATCACATGAGCGCCCCGCGCCGCCAATTCCCGCGCCAGCGCCGCCCCGATGCCCGATGATGCCCCGGTGATCCATGCCACCTTGCCCGTATAGTCCATTGCTCTCTCCCGTTTGGCGACAGGCCTAGCGGGCAGGCAAGCGCGGTGCAATCAGGTTGCGATATGGGACCGGATCATCGCGGCAAGCTCCACCGGAAACACCGCCTCGTGCCAGTTTTCCAGTTCATCGAGGGTGAACCAGCGGTGCTGGGTCATCAGTCTCTGTTCCAGTTCGGTGTGCCCCGCCGTGTCGATCCGCGCTTCATTGACGCGCACGAGAAAGAAGCGTTCGTCAGCCTGCACCGGCTCGCCTTCCACCGTGACGAATTCCGGTGTCATCCGTGCAATCTGCGGCCCCGGATCGGCGGTGATGCCGGTTTCCTCGAAGAGCTCGCGGCGCGCTGCATCCTCGAAGCTTTCGCCCGGATCAACCTCGCCCCCAGCCGTTACCCAGAAAGGCGGGCGCCCCGGCACGTCATAGCGGAACATCAATGCGCGCACCTCAGGATCGAGCACGATCAGCCGCGCCGCACGGCGCAGGCGCAGGTTGGGGTTAAGCGCGCTCACGCAGCCGGCACGCCCGCCTTGATCGCAACCGCGTGCACCCGCTGCCCAACAATATCGCCCAGCGCCGCAATCACCGCGCGCTGGCGGGCAAGGCGGGACATTGCGGCAAAGGCGGCCGCTTCGATTTCGATGGTGAAATGCGATTCGCCCGATCCATCATCGCCCATGTGGCCGGAATGCTTGGCGGAATCGTTGATGATCGCAAGCCGCGCTGGCGCAAAGGCGTTGGTCAAAAGGGCGTGCATTTCATCAGCGACAGACATCGGGTCTTTCCTTCTTTGCAAGCGATGGCGGGCGGCAGGGACTTGGAACTTCGGCCTGCAATCGCCATTCAGGCAGGCTTATGCCTTCACCACGATTCCATGGCCGCGTCGAGAGCGAAGGGCGCGCTTGCGAAGCGCCCGGCTGCCGCGAGGCGGGCGAATTCCGGGCGCCCGGCAGAAGGCCGCACGGGTTCGACGGGCCGGGCGAATGGCGCTGGTTCTGCTTGCAGCACGTGCGCGAATTCAATGCGGGCTATGACTGGTTCGAAGGCATGAGCGCCGAGGAAATCCTGCGCGCCCAATCCCCCATCGCCGGCTGGCAGACCGAAAGCCGGGTGTTCCGCCCCACCGCCGGGATTGCCGATACCCCGCGCTGGGCCGATTATGCCGATCCGCTCGATGCGATCAGCGCCCGTGCGCGCGGGATCAAGTCGCGGGCCGAACGCGAGGCGCGCAATGCCATGAGCGGGCGTTTCAGCCGCGAAGAAGCCGCCGCGTTCGAAGTCATGGGGCTGGGCAGCGATACGGACCGCACCCGCCTCAGGCGCCGCTATTCCGAACTGGTGCGCCGCTACCACCCCGATCGCAACGGCGGCGATCGCACCCACGAAGCCAAGCTGACCGCGGTGGTCGATGCCTATCAGGTGCTGAAGAAAAGCGCCGCGCTGGCCTGATCAGCCGGCAATCGCTGCCTCGATCCCGGCGTGGTCGATCTTCACCATGCCCATCATCGCGGTGAAAACGCGGGTGCGCACATCGCCATCGGGATGGCCGAGCGCATCCATCAGCACCCGCGGCACAATCTGCCAGCGGATGCCGAAGCGGTCCTTGCACCAGCTGCACGCCATCGGGCTGCCGCCATCGGCCACCAGCGCATCCCACAATCGGTCGGTTTCGGCCTGATCCTCGGTGAACACCTGAAAGGATACTGCGTCGGTGAAATCGCCATCGGGCCGCCCGTTCATCGCCATGAACGGCTGGCCAAGCAGTGTGAAACCGATCGTCAACGCATCGCCCGCCTTGCCGCCGGGGTAATCGGCCGGCGCGCGGTCGACGCGCAGAACGGCGCTATCGGCAAACAGGCCGCAGTAGAAATTCACCGCGTCTTCGGCCCCGGAAGCAAACCACAGGCAGGTTGCCATCGCGGGCGTCGTCATTGTGCCGTCGCCTTGATGATCGCTGCATCAATCGCATTGGCCTGTGCATAGGCGGGGCGCTGGGTGATGCGTTCGACATAGGCGCGGAAGGCCGGGCGTTCGGGGATCGAACCAAAGCGCAGGCCCCACACGAACTGGCTGCCCACATAGGTATCGGCCATGGTGAAGCGCTTGCCCGCAATGAAATCATGCGCGCTCAGCCAGCCATCCAGCGCATCGAGCGCAAGTTCGAGGCTGCCGAACCCTGCCATGCCCTGCTTGCCCTCGGGCACTTCCCAACCCATCGCCTTGGCAACCACCGCCTGTTCCAGCGGCCCAGCGCCAAAGAACATCCAGCGGAAATAGGCGGCGCGTTCGTGGGGATCGGGCAGCAGGCCTTTGTCGGGGTGGGTTTCGGCAAGGTAGTGATTGATCGCCGCACATTCGGTGATGACATGATCCTGACCCTGCGTGTGGTGCACCAGCGCGGGCACCTTGTTCATCGGGTTGATGGCCTTGAAGGTTTCGGGCCGGGTCGCCCAATCGAACACCTGGCTGTCGTAATCCGCGCCTGCCTCGTGCAGGGCC
>JAGKSZ010000166.1 GCA_018991295.1 Porphyrobacter sp.
GCTGATGCGCTCGATCATCGGGCTCCAGCAGCCCAGCGCCGGACGGATCGATGTGCTGGGGCGCTGCATCACCGAAAGCGATCTGGAACAGGGCATCGGCGTGCGGCGGCGCTGGGGCATCCTGTTTCAGGGCGGCGCGCTGTTTTCGACCCTGACGGTGGGCGAAAATGTCGAGGTGCCGATCAAGAAGTACTACCCCGATCTCGATCCCGATTTCCGCGCCGAGATTGCCCGTTACAAGGTGATGCTGACCGGCCTGCCCGAAGATGCGGTGCACAAATACCCCAGTGAACTTTCGGGCGGGATGAAGAAGCGCGCCGGACTGGCCCGTGCGCTCGCGCTTGATCCGGAACTGCTGTTCCTTGATGAACCGACCGCAGGCCTTGATCCCATTGGTGCAGCCAAGTTCGACCGGCTGACGCGGGAATTGAAGGAAACGCTCGGCCTGACCGTGTTCCTCATAACCCATGATCTCGATACGCTTTACGAGATATGCGACAGGGTGGCGGTGATTGCGGAGAAGAAGATCATCGCCATCGGCACGATTCCGGAACTGATCGCCACCGGGCATCCGTGGATCGAGGAATATTTCAATGGCCCGCGCGGCCGCAGCGCCCATGCCACGCACATGAGGGACACAGGCGCATGAGGCCGATAGCAATGGACAAGCCGCCCTTGCGGGCCGCATAGGGAACGCCATGGAAACCAGAGCCAATCATCTGTGGGTCGGTGCGGTAACGCTGGCATTGCTGGCGATGCTGGCGGCTTTCATCGTCTGGATCGCGCGTCTGAACGAAGGCGCGAAGGACGAATATGACATCTTCTACAACCAGTCGGTATCCGGCCTTGCCAATGGCAGCCAGGTGACCTTTGCGGGCGTGCCGGTGGGGCAGGTGACTGAAATCGCGCTGGCCAAGGACAACCCCGAATTCGTGCGGGTGCGGATCAAGGTGAAGGATGACGTGCCCATTCTGGTGGGCACGCAGGCGACCATTCAGGCAAGCTTTACCGGGGTCTCGACGATCCTTCTCGATGGCGCTCGCAAGGGGCAGCCGCGCATCACCTGCGAGACCACCGCCTGCCCCGAAGAACGGCCCGTGATCCCGCCGGGGCGCGGCGGTTTTGGCGAGATTGTCGCCAACGCGCCGCTGCTGCTGGAACGGCTGGCGACGCTTACCGAACAGCTCAACACCATCCTTGGGCCGGATAATCAGCAGGAGATTTCGGGGATCCTCAAGAACACCAACCGCCTGACCGGCGGGCTGGCCGATGCGACCCCGGAACTCACGCAGAACCTCAAGGAATTCCGCGTCACGATGCAGGAATTCAACCAGACGCTGGATGCGGTCGAAAAGCTGGCGGCGTCCACCAACGGCCTCGTCGACAAGGAAGGCGAGCCGCTGGCGCAGCAACTGCGCGCGACCTTGAAAAGCGCCAATGCGACGCTGGCCTCGCTGTCGGCCACGCTTGAAGATGCGCGCCCTGCGGTGCGTCAGCTGCGCGGCTCGACACTGCCCAATGCCGAGGCGACCTTGCAGGATCTGCGCGCCACCAGCCGGAGCTTGCGTTCGATCACCGAAAAGCTCGAAAGCGAAGGCGCGGGCGCGCTGGTGGGGGGCAAGTCGCTGCCCGATTACAAGCCCGAATAACGAGGACCACAGCCCATGACCCTCAGCCTCCGCTCTGCATTGCTTGCCCTGCCGCTGGCGTTGGCCCTGCCGGGCTGCATCAGCCTTGGCGGCAAGCCGCCCGAAAGCCTGCTTACCCTCAGTCCCGCTGCCCGTGCGCCCGCAGGGCCGGGTATGGCGACCACCGCCGAACGCCCGGTGATCGCGGTGCTGGCCTTCGATACGCCTGCCAAGCTCGATGTGCTGCGCGTGCCGGTGGCGGTGAGCGATACCGAACTTGCCTATCTGCAAGAAGCCTTCTGGGTCGAAAAGCCTGCGCGCCTGTTCCGGCGGCTGGTGGGCGAGACGGTCCGCGCCCGCGGGAGCGCGATGGTGATCGATGGTGATGAGACCGCGATGCTTGCCACGGTCACGCTGCGCGGCACGCTGATCGACATGGGCTATGATGCGGCCCGATCATCTGCGGTGGTGCGCTTTGATGCGGTGCGCATCGGCAAGGACGGCGCGGTGACCACCCGGCGGTTCGAAGCGAGTGAAAGCGGCGTGACCGCCGATGCCCGCTCGGTCGGGACGGCGCTCAACACTGCTGCCAACCGCGTGGCTGCCGATGTGGCCGATTGGGTGGCGGGGGCCTAAGCCTTTACCCCCGCGCCAGCCTTGCAAAGGCACAGGCGCGCAGGAAATCGGCCTCGCGCTTTTCGCGGCGTTCTTCGGCCTCCCAGTCGCGGCCCCACAGATCGGCCTGCCATTCCTCTTCCAGACACGCCGCCTGCCACAGCGCAAGCGGTTCGCCCTCCTGCGCGGCATCGAGCGCGGCGAGCCCCGTTACCAGCGAGGCAGCAAGCCTGGTCATGGCCTCTACGCCGGCCAGCACAAAGGGGTCCAGCCCCAGCAGCCGGGCGCGCAGCACGGCGAGAGCCTCGGGCGGCTGCGGGCGGTGGAGCACGCCGCTGACCCGCACCAGCGCGATGCCATGCGCGGCCTCAAAGGCGGCAAGCAGCGGCTCCCAGACCGCCTGCTGGCGCGCATGGAGCGGCTCGTCAGGATCGGCACGGTAACACAGGGTGTCGGTCTCGGCATACCCGAGCAGGCCCTCGGCTGCGCCTTCGGGATCATGGGACACCACGTCGATCGCGTAATCGGCCATGTCGCGCAAAGGCAGGCTGGCCGGGTCGATTGTCTCGCCTTGCCCGCGCCATTCGGCGGCCAGTGCTTGGGCAAGGGCCAATGTGGGCAGCACCTGCGGCGCTCCGCCGACGGTCTTCACGCCCCGGGCATCCAGCATGACCTGATAACCGCCCGCAACCTGCGCGAGCGTTACCTCCTTGTAGAACCGGCGGATCATGGCTGGCGTTCGTCCTGCGCCCTGAAGCGCCGGGCGATGAAGCGCGGCAGGAAGAAAATCTCGAAGAAGCCTGCCACCGCAATCGCTGCGCCCACACCATAGGGCAGATCGATCAGCCCGCGCACAATCGCAAAGCCGAGCATCACCATCGCCACCCCGCCAAAGCGCACAGCGGTTATCAGGATGAAGCCGGTGCGGGCACGCGCCTGTGCGGCCTCGCGGTCCTGACGGGAGGTCATGGCAGGATTTCCTCAAGCGCGGCGGCGAGCGCATCGGCGGTATCGGCCACTTGCCGTGCGCCGCTGGCAAGCAGTTCTTCTGTGCCGTGATAACCCCAGCCCACCCCGATGGCGGCAACGCCGATACTGCGCGCCATCAGCATATCGAAGCTGGTATCCCCGATCATCACTGCCTCCTCGGCCTGCGCGCCTGCCTCGAACAGGGCGGCCTCCAGCATGGCGGGGTGGGGCTTGGAAGGGTGGCGGTCGGCGGTCTGGAGCGAGATGAACAGATCCGCGATGCCGTGGGCGGCAAGGCAGGCGGCAAGGCCCCTGTCGGATTTGCCGGTGGCGACCGCAAGGCTCCAGCCGGTGCCGTGAAGGCCGCGCAGCAGGTCTGCAATGCCATCATACAGCGGCTCGTCCAGCAGGCCCTCCTCGCGCCGGGCGCGAAAGCTGGTGCGGTAGTATTCGGTGACGGCACGGTTCTGGTCGTCCGACAGGGAGGGCGCCAGACTGCGCACGGCCGCAGGCAGGCTGAGCCCGACGATGCGGCGCACCGCGTGATTATCGGGGGCGGGGAGCCCGGCGCGGGCAAAGGCACGCGCCATCGCCCAGCAGACATCGGCCTGCCCGTCGACCAGTGTCCCATCGCAATCGAATACGGCCAGTCTCATGGGGCAAGCTCCCGCACCAGATGGGCGAGGGCGGCGTGCCCTGCGGCCTCAAGCCCTGCGGCAATGCGCGCGCGTTCAGCGGCGGTCTTGTTCTGCGAAAGCTTGAGCGTGGGCCGCCATGCCTGCACTTCCAGCTCGAAGCCGGTAATGCCCCGGAACAACCCGCCCCAGACCTTCTGCGATGATTCCCCGGCCCGCCACGGTTCCCCCGCCAGCCGCCCTTCATGCCGGGCGATGGCGGCGTGGAGAAAGGCCTCCAGCCCTTCATCGGCCATCTTGCGAACCCGGCCTTCCAGTTCCAGTGCGATATAATCCCACGTCGGCACGGTATCGCGGTTATCGTACCAGCGCGGGGAAACATAGGCATCGGGGCCATTGACCACGATCAGCGCACTTGCCCCGTCCAGATGCCGCGTCAGGGCATTGCCCCGTGCAAGGTGGAACTGCACTGCGCCATCCCCGGTGGTCAGCAGCGGCGTGTGCGCGACGCGCGGACCATCCGGGGTCTGTGCGAAGACCATGCCGAAGCCGATCTCCTCGATCAGGCTGTGGCACAGGGCGCGATCATCGGTGCGGTAGAGCGGATTGGGATGCATCAGCGGGTGGGCTTGCGGCCTGCTCCCTTGGGCTTGGTGCCGGTTTTGGGCTTGGCAGGCGGTTTGGCTTTGGGCTTGCCTTTGGGCTTGGCCTTGGCCGTGGCCTTCGCGGCCCCGCGCGCACGGCGAGGCGCACGTTCTTCCTTGCGCGCCTGCTTGAAGTGGCGGCGGGCGGCCTGCTTCTTTTCTTCCGGAGTCTTTTCAGGGGCCTCCTCGCGCAGCGGCGAGGCATCCGACAGTGACGGGTCAAAGCCCAGCACTTCCATGCTCGCGGCAAAATGCGCAGGCAGTTCGGCGGTGACATCCAGCTTGCCCCCCGATCCTTCCCCAGCCTTGGGCTCGGTGATGATCAGGCGGCGGGCGTGGAGGTGCATCTTGCGGCTGACCGCCCCGGTCAGGAAGGCGTCCTGCCCACCATATTTGCCATCGCCCACGATCGGGTGACCGATCGCGGCCATGTGGACGCGCAGCTGGTGGGTGCGCCCCGTCAGCGGCTCCAGCTCCACCCAGGCTGCACGCTGGCCGGCGCTGTCGACCACGCGGTAACGGGTCTTGGCGGCGGCGCCGTTCTCCTCGTCGATATGCATCTTCTCGCCGCCCGTGCCCGGCTGCTTGGCGAGAGGGGCGTCGATCACGCCCTCGGCAAGGTCGGGTTTGCCGACCACCAATGCCCAGTACACCTTGCGTGCCGAACGGCTGGCGAACCGCTTGGAAAAGCTCGCCGCGCTCCCCGGTGTGCGGGCGATCAGGAGGACGCCGCTTGTGTCCTTGTCGAGCCGGTGGACAAGCCGCGGGCGCGGCGCGTTGCCTTCCACGAAGGCATCGAGCAGCCCGTCGACGTGCTTGGTGGTCTTGCTGCCGCCTTGCGTGGCAAGGCCGGGGGGTTTGTTGAGCACGATCGCGGTGGGCGTTTCGCGGATCACCATGTCGCGGGCTTCGGCGATCTGTTCGGGGCTGAGCGGGCGGGCTTTGGGCCGTGCCGCCTCGCGCGGCGGTTCATCGCCGCCCGGCGGCACGCGCAGCACCTGCCCGGTGGTCAGGCGATCTTCCGGCTTGGCGCGCTTGCCATCCACGCGGATCTGCCCGGTGCGCGCCCAGCGCGATACGGTGGCAAAGCCGACCTGCGGCAGATTGCGCTTGAACCAGCGGTCAAGCCGGATGCCGTCATCATCTGCGCCAACAGTGAACTGGCGGACGTTATCGGCAGGGGAGGGGGTCTGATCGGTCATTGCGGGCCGCCCTGCACCGCGACAAGGCCGATCACGACTGCCGCCATCCCGGCAATCAGCGAAGCGGCCGCATAGCCTGCGGCAAGCCCTGCCTGCCCACGGTGGAGCAGCGTCACCAGTTCGGAAGAAAAGGCGCTGAAGGTGGTGAACCCGCCCAAAAGGCCCACGCCCAGCAGCAGCCGCGCGGTCTCGGCCGCCTGCTCGCTCGGCGCGGAGCGGGCAAACCAGCCGACCAGCGCGCCCATGGCAAGGCTGCCGGCGATGTTCACTGCCAGCGTCCCCCACGGGAAATCATTGCCTGCGCCGAACAATCCGCTGACAAATCGCCCCGCATGATAGCGCAGCACCGAGCCTGCCGCGCCGCCAGCAGCGACGAAAAGGCTTGCCTTGATTGGGGAGATCACACCGTCCATGGGCCGCCTTTAGCGGGGACGCGGCGCTCTGCATAGGTTGGCTGGCGAGGCGAATGCACTCTGGCGGCTTGCCATTTTCCCGGTGTTGGACTATCGGGGCGCCGATTGAAGGGCGGCTCCCTGTGGGAATCGCCCGCATTTCATTGGAAATTCACCGCTTATCCTTGCGCAGAATCATGCAAGGCTCTGGCGTTTGGACATGAGGTAGTCGTCGTTTATGCAAATCATGGTTCGCGATAACAATGTCGATCAGGCCCTGCGCGCGCTCAAGAAGAAGCTGCAGCGTGAAGGCGTTTATCGCGAAATGAAGCTGCGTCGTCACTACGAAAAGCCCTCGGAAAAGCGCGCCCGTGAAAAGGCCGCTGCCGTGCGCCGCGCCCGCAAGATGGAGCGCAAGCGGATGGAGCGTGACGGGAGCAAGTAATCCCGTCCTCAAGCGCGCATCTGCAATCGCAAGCCGCTTGAAACCCCTTTTGCGATCAGCCATCAGGGCGCGGTTTCAACGCCGCGCCCTTTTGTCGTCATAACGCCGCGCACAACAGCGCGGTTCATCAGGACCAGACCATGACCGAGATTACCCGCGTTCCGATCAAGCCTGTCGCTCAGGGCTCGCTGACCAAGCTGTGGATCGGCGTGATCCTTGCCGTGCTGGTGGGCGCGGGGCTCGCCTGGGCGGCGGTGCCCAAGGGGCTGGATGTCGATGTGGTGCAGGCCGGAACCGGCCCCACGCCCAAGGATGGCGAGGTGATCTTCGTCAAGTACAAGGGCATGCTGGCCGCCGATGGCACCGTGTTTGAAGATGCGCAGAAGAGCCCCTTCCCGGTGCAGGGCCTGTTTCCGGACGGCAATCCCTTCCTTTATGAGAAGGGTCAGATGATCGACGGCTTTTACGAAGGCCTCAAGGATGTGCAGAAGGGCGGCAAGTACAAGCTCTTCATCCCCGCCGAGATGGCCTATGGCGCGAGCCCGCCGCCGCAGTCGCCGATCCCGCCCAATGCCGATCTCGAATTCGAGATCGAAGTGGTGGACATCGTCAGCCGCGCCACGGTGGAGCGCAATATCCAGATCCTCCAGCAGCAGATGCAGGCCCAGATGGGCGGCGCTGAAGGTGGGCCTGCGGGCGGGGCTGCTCCCGGCGGTGCGCCTCAGGCGGCTCCGGGCCAGTAAGGGGCAGGGGCGCTCATGTCGGTCGACAAGGCAACCGTCGCCAAGATCGCTTCGCTTGCGCGCATCCGCATGGATGACGCGGCGCTTGAGCGGATGGTCCCCGAACTCAACGGCATCCTGCAATGGGTGGAGCAGCTGGGCGAGGTGGACGTCACGGGCATCGAGCCGATGGCGGCGGTGATCCCCAACACCCTGCGCCTGCGCGATGATGTGGTGGACGCCGACCCGCTGACCGGCGGGGGCAAGCGCGATGATGTGCTCGCCAATGCGCCCGCTGCCGAGCACGGCTTCTTTGGCGTGCCCAAGGTTATCGAGTAGGGGGCTCCCATCCCCGTTCGCCCTGAGCTTGTCGAAGGGCTGCTTTTCTTTCAGTGCGACCGTCGAACAAGAAGAACGGTGCTTCGACAGGCTCAGCACGAACGGAGTTTGCTAGTGACCGAACTTACCTCTCTCGGCGTGAAGGACATCCGCGACGGCGTCGCGAAGGGCGATTTCACCGCGCGCGAAGTGGCGGAGGCCTTCAACGCCGCTGTTGCCGAGGCCGCCAGCCTCAACGCCTTCATCGTCACCACCCCCGACCACGCGCTGGCTGCGGCCGACAAGGTGGACGCAGCACGCGCTGCGGGCAGCGAGCTGGGCCGGATGGCGGGCGTGCCGATCGGGATGAAGGATCTGTTTGCCACCCACGGCGTCCAGACCACTGCGGCAAGCCACATCCTTGAAGGCTTCACCCCCCGTTACGAATCGACCGTCAGCCAAAAGCTGTGGGATGCGGGCGCAGGGATGCTGGGCAAGCTCAATCTCGATCAGTTCGCGATGGGATCGTCCAACGAAACCTCCTATTTCGGCAATGTCACCTCGCCGTGGAAGAAGGCGGGCAGCAATGCCGCGATGAGCCCCGGCGGCTCGTCGGGCGGTTCCTCGGCTGCGGTCGCCGCGCGCATCGCGCCGGCTGCGACCGGCACCGACACGGGCGGATCGATCCGCCAGCCCGCCGCCTTCACCGGCATTTGCGGGATCAAGCCGACCTATGGCCGCTGCTCGCGCTGGGGCATCGTCGCCTTTGCCTCCAGCTTGGATCAGGCCGGGCCGATGGCGCGCTCGGTGGAAGATTGCGCGATCATGCTGGGCGCGATGGCGGGCTTCGATCCGAAGGACGCGACCAGCCTCCAGATGGAGGTGCCCGACTGGGAAGCGGCATTGAACGCCGACCTGCGCGGCAAGAAGGTCGGCATCCCGCGCGAATACCGGATGGAGGGCACCGATCAGGCGATCCTCGATTCGTGGGAACAGGGCAAGGCGTGGCTGAAGGACGCGGGCGCCGAGATCGTCGACGTCTCGCTGCCGCACACCAAATATGCGCTGCCCGCCTATTACATCGTCGCGCCCGCCGAAGCCTCATCCAACCTCGCCCGCTATGACGGGGTGCGTTACGGCCTTCGCGATCTGCCCGACGGCGTTGGCCTGCAGGACATGTACGCCGCCACCCGCGCCGCCGGGTTCGGTGACGAGGTCAAGCGCCGTATCCTGATCGGCACCTATGTGCTCTCGGCGGGTTTCTACGACGCGTACTACACCCAGGCCCAGAAGGGCCGAGCCCTCGTGGCCCGCGACTTCGCGTTGGCGTTCGAACAGTGCGACGTGATCCTCGCTCCGACGACGCCGACCGCGTCCTTCCCGCTGGGATCGATGAACGAAGACCCGCTGACGATGTATCTGAACGATGTCTTCGCCGTGCCCGCGTCGCTCGCGGGCCTGCCTGCGATGAGCGTGCCCGCCACGATCAACGCCGATGGCTTGCCGCTCGGCCTGCAAATCGTGGGCCGTCCCTTCGACGAGCAGGGCGTGCTCAACGCCGGCCTCGCCATCCAGCAGCGCGCAGGCTTCACCGCCAAGCCGGAGAAGTGGTGGTAGTTTTCTCTTCCGTTCGCCCCGAGCTTGTCGGAAGCGAAGCTGGACGACAGGCCAACGGCTGTCTTTCTCTTTGAGCGCAGGTGTCCAAGTGAAGTACAGTGCTTCGACAAGCTCAGCACGAACGGATTATTGAATCATGCAACCCGACACGCCGCTTTGGATCGCCGGGATCGGCATCATTCTGGCGGTGCCGCTGACCTTCATGGTCGCCAACTGGGTAAGAAAGAACGTCGATCACGGCGAAATGCGCTTCGGGCCGGATGGCAAGGTTATCGAGGACGAGGAGGCCAACTGACGATGACCTATACTTGGGATCAGGTGGTCGCGTGGCTTGGGTTGGTAGTGCCCTTATCGGCGCTAGCTTGGTCTGGGTGGCAATGGGCCGGGATTCAAAAGCAGCAGCAGCGAGAAAAGAATTTCGAGCATTTTTTCAAAACAATCGCTCGAGTACATAACTCCGATGAATCTTTGCTTGCTCAGAAGGCAGCGATCTTCGAGCTAAGAAACTACCCGGATTACAGAGCGGTGGTGAGACGAATTTGCGAGAATCCTGAGGTGTTTTTTCCCGCAATGCCAGAAGCTCTCTCTGTAGAATTTCGTGAAACCCTAAGGGCAATCAATCGATGAGCAACTACCGCATTCAAGGCGCAACCGGTGAATGGGAGGTCGTGATCGGCCTGGAAGTGCACGCGCAGGTCACCTCTAACGCCAAGCTGTTCTCGGGCGCCGCGACTGCCTTCGGCGCGGAGCCCAATGCGCAGGTGAGCCTCGTCGATGCCGCGATGCCGGGGATGCTGCCCGTGCCCAACCGCGAATGCATCCGGCAGGCGGTGCGCACCGGCATGGCGATCGAGGCGCAGATCAACGCGTGGTCGCGTTTTGACCGCAAGAACTACTTCTACGCTGACCTCCCGCAGGGCTACCAGATCAGCCAGCTTTATCATCCCATCGTGGGCGAAGGCTCGCTGCTGATCGAGGCCGACGAGAAGGCGGGCATCGAGGCTGACAAGGTCATCGGGATCGAGCGCATCCACGTGGAGCAGGACGCAGGCAAGCTGATGCACGATCAGCACCCGACCATGTCCTATGTTGACCTCAACCGCTCGGGCGTGGCGCTGATGGAGATTGTCAGCCGCCCCGATATGCGTTCGCCCGCCGAGGCAGGGGCTTACCTGCGCAAGCTCAGGGCGATCCTGCGCTATGTCGGCTCGTGCGATGGCAATATGGAAGAAGGCTCGATGCGCGCCGACGTGAACGTCAGCGTGCGCAAGCCGGGCGATGAATTCGGCACCCGCACCGAAACCAAGAATGTGAACTCGGTGCGCTTCGTCATGCAGGCGATCGAGCATGAGGCGATGCGCCAGGTCGATGTGCTCGAAAGCGGGGGCACGATCGTGCAGGAAACCCGCCTGTTCGACCCCGGCACCGGCACCACGCGGACCATGCGCAGCAAGGAAGATGCGCATGATTACCGCTACTTCCCCGATCCTGATCTTTTGCCGCTGGTGCTGGAGGAGGATTTCCTCGCCGAATGCCGCGCTTCGCTCCCGGAACTGCCGGATGCCAAGCGCAAGCGGTATGTCGAGGTGCTGGGCCTCACCCCCTACAACGCGCGCGAGTTGACCGCCGAGGTCGAAACCTTCGCCCGGTTCGAAACGCTGCTGGCCGAAACCGCGCGAGCGACGGGCAAGGATGATGCCGCTGTCGCCACGCAGGTCGCCAACTGGTCGCTCTCGGTTGCGCCGGGAGTGATGAAGGCGCTGGGCGATGAGGCCGATCTCGCCAACGCCACCGCAGCCGCGCAAGCCGCCATCCTCGCGATGGCCGAAAGGCAAGAGATCAGCGGCGGGCAGGCCAAGGAAATTTTTGAAATCGTCCTCAGGACCGGCCGCGATCCTAATGAAATCGCGGATAGCGAAGGGCTCAAGCAGGTCTCCGACACCGGCGCCATTGAGGCCGCCGTTGACGCGATCATCGCCGCCAACGCCGACAAGGTCGAACAATACCGCGCCGGCAAGGAAGCGCTGTTCGGCTTCTTCGTCGGCCAGACGATGAAGGCGATGCAGGGCAAGGCCAATCCGCAGGTGGTGAACCAGCTGCTGAAGGGCAAGCTGGGCTGATTTTGCGCGCCCACCCCCGGCCCCTCCCGCAAGCGGGAGGGGAGTTTAAGTGCAACTTGGTGCCCCTCCCGCTTGCGGGAGGGGTTAGGGGTGGGAAAAAGCGGTCAGCCCTCGCCTGCCTCGGGTGCGGGCTTCTTGACCGGGGCCTTCTTCGCGGCAGCCTTCTTGGCAGGCTTCACCTTGGGCGGGGCCGGGGTCATCTCGAAGCTCGGCTTGCCGTCCTTCACGCTGACATGAACCTCGCCGCCTTCCGACAGCTTGCCGAACAAGAGTTCCTCGGCGAGCGGCTGCTTGATCTTTTCCTGGATCAGGCGGGCCATCGGGCGGGCACCATAGAGCTTGTCATAGCCCTT
>JAGKSZ010000167.1 GCA_018991295.1 Porphyrobacter sp.
GCTCGAACAGTTCATCGGCAATTACCCCGAGCTTTTCGAGCTGGTGCGGGGCAAGGGCCTGATGCTGGGCCTCAAGATGAAGATGGAAAGCCGCCCCTTCTATGTCCACCTGCGCGACAATCACCAGTTGCTGACGGTGGCCGCGGGCGACAACACCATCCGCATCATCCCGCCGCTGGTGATTGGCGAGCCTGAGATGGACGAGTTCTTCGAGAAGCTTTCGGCAGGTGCTGCGAGCTTCAAGGTGCCTGAGGCGGCATGACCCATCAGCACTTCCTGAACCTTGGCGATGCCGGGGGCGATGCCATCGCGGCCATGATCAATGATGCGATTGACCGCAAGGCAGCGCGCAGCCACCTGCCCAAGGGCGCTCCCGATGCCGATGCGCCGCTTGCAGGCCGCGTGCTGGCGCTGGTGTTCGAGAAGAATTCGACCCGCACCCGCGTCAGCTTCGATATCGCGATGCGCCAGCTGGGCGGCACGGTGCTGCTGCTCGATTCGGCTTCCAGCCAGCTGGGCCGGGGCGAGACGATCGCCGATACCGCGCGCGTCCTCAGCCGGATGGTCGATGGCATCATGCTGCGCACCGACGATCACGCCAAGATCGAGGAAATGGCCGCCCACGCCAGCGTGCCGGTGATCAACGGCCTCACCGATATGTCGCACCCGTGCCAGATCGTTGCGGACCTTCTCACCGTGATCGAACATGGCAAGGCGCTGCCCGGCCTTGAGGTCGCGTGGTTCGGGGATGGCAACAACGTGCTGCACTCGATCCTTGAGGCAGCCGGGCTGATGAAGTTCAACGTCCGCGTGGCAACCCCTGCGGGGTATGAACCCGATCCGGCCTTCGTCGAACTGGCGCGTGCGGGCGGGGCGGTGGTGACGCTGACGCAGGATGCCGAGGCCGCCGCGCGCGGGGCGGATGTGATCGTCACCGATACCTGGATTTCGATGGGGCAGGCCCATGCCGAGGCCAAGCTTGCGGCAATGGCGCCCTATCAGGTCAATGCGGCGCTGATGGCCCATGCCAAGCCCGATGCCGTCTTCCTTCACTGCCTGCCCGCGCACGTGGGCGAGGAAGTGAGCGAAGAGGTGTTCGAAGGCCCGCAATCGGTGGTCTTCGACGAAGCGGAAAACCGTATCCACGCGCAGAAATCGGTGCTGCTGTGGGCCTTCGGGATGCTCGGGCGCTGAGGGGGGCGTTCGCACAAGGCGATGCGTCCCCATATGGCGGCGCATGACCGAAACCACGCAGATCGCAGAAACCTTTTCCGACACCCTGATGGGCTTCACCCTGCCCGGCCGCAATGCGCGCGGGCGGGTGGTGCGCATGGAAGGCGTGCTGGAGGAGGTGCTGCGCGCCCATGATTACCCCGCACCGATCACGCACCTTTTGGGTGAGGCGCTGGTGCTGGGCGCGCTGATGGGCGGGTTGCTCAAGGGCGAACACGCGCAGATGACCTTGCAGGCGCAGACCGAGGGCGGGATCGTCAGCCTGCTGGTGTGCGATTATCGCGCCGGTGCGGTGCGCGGCTATGCCGATTTCGATGCCGAGCGGCTGGCAGGGCTGGGCGCAAACCCCAATCTTTCGGCGCTGTTCGGTGGGGGTTATCTCGCGATCACCTTCGAGACCGAGGGGCGCCAGCGTTATCAGGGGATCGTGCCGCTGGAGGGCGATAGCCTGGCCGAGGCGTGCGAGAGCTATTTCAGCCAGTCCGAACAGATTCCGACCCTGATTCGCGTCGCCAGCCGTGCAGGCGCGGGCGGGCGCATGGCAGCGGGCCTGCTGGTGCAGCACCTGCCCGATGGCGAGGAAGGGCGCGAGCGGCTGCACGTGCGGCTCGATCATCCCGATTGGGAGCATGTCGCCGTGCTGGCAGGCACGATCAGTCACGATGAACTGCTGGATGCAAGCCTGTCGCTGGAGGGGATTGCGTGGCGATTGTTCCACGAAGAACCCGAAGTGCGCGTCCAGCCGGGCGCCGTGCTGTCGCGCGGGTGCCGCTGCTCAGCGGCGCATTACGAAACGATTATCGCCCGCTTCCCTGCGGAAGAACAGGACGAGATGCGCGGGCCTGACGGCGTCATCGCGGTCGATTGCGCCTTCTGTTCCAAGACGTTCGCACTGGCGATCTGACGCTTGGTCGAAAACACCCGCATTTCCGCATCCGAACGACGCTTTTTTGCAATCCGCGCAGCTATAATGATGGCATGATCACAGGAATGACCAAGCGGACTGACAGCAGGACGGGAAGGCGCGCAATGGCTGCGCTGTTCGGCACCGGGGCGATGCTCGGTCTGGCCGTGCCGGTGCTGGCCGCGCAGGGCAACGGGCTGGCGATGCTCGGCACGCTGACCAAGGGCGAATGGACGATCAAACAGCGCGGCGGCGCGCCCGATCGCAGGATCTGCGTCAAATCGGGCGCGGAGCTGATCCAGCTCAGGCACCGCGAAAGCGGTTGCAGCCAGTTCATTGTCGAAGATGGCGCGGCGCGGGTGACGGTGCAGTACACCTGTCCCGGCAACGGCTATGGCCGCACCAGCATCCGCCGCGAGACAGGATCGCTGGTGCAGCTCGAAAGCCAGGGCATCCATGGCGGGATGCCGTTCGAACTGACCGCCGAAGCGCGCCGCACCGGTCCCTGCTGACCTGCGGGGCCTTGTCCGGCGCATTGCCTTTGCGCGGGGCCATGTTAGGGCCGGGCACATGATCGATCGGGAACAAGCCAAGCCGCTCGCCGTGGTGCTGCTATCGGGCGGGCTGGATTCGATGGTGACCGCCGCGCTGGCGCAGGAAGCAGGCTTTGCGGTCCATGCGCTGAGCGTCGATTATGGTCAGCGCCACAAGCTCGAACTGCAATCAGCCGCGCGCATCGCGCAGGCGCTGGGCCTTGCCCGCCATACATCCATCGCGCTCGATCTGCGCGCCTTCGGCGGATCGGCGCTGACCGATAGCATTGCGGTGCCCAAGGGCGGGGTGGGGGACGATATTCCCGTGACCTATGTGCCCGCACGCAACCTTGTGTTCCTTGCGCTGACCACGGCTTGCGCCGAAGCTGCGGGCGCGCGCGATGTGTTCATCGGGGTCAATGCGCTCGACTATTCGGGCTATCCCGATTGCCGCCCGGAATTCATCGCCAGCTTCGCTGAAACGGCGCGGCTCGGCACGAAGGCGGGGGTGGAAGGCGCGCCTTTCACGATCCACGCGCCCTTGCAGCACATGACCAAGGCCGACATCGCCCGCGAATGTGCGCGGCTGGGGCTCGATCCGGCGTGGAGCTGGTCGTGCTACGACCCGACGCCAGATGGGCGCGCCTGCGGATTGTGCGATTCGTGCCGCCTCAGGAAAAAGGGTTTTGCCGAGGCCGGGATTGTCGATAGCACACGCCACAACGCCTGACCGGCTACGCGCTGGCGGGCCTTGTGAACACGCGGGATAGGGGATCGAAGTTGAGTGACAAGACCACGGCGGCGCCGGACCGCAGCGAAGCGCCTGCGTCGGCTTACAGCTGGTATGTGCTGGGCGTGCTGGTGGTGGTGTACATCCTCAACTTCATCGACCGGCAGATTCTTGCGATCCTCGCGGTCGACATCAAGCGGGACCTCGACCTGACCGATGGGCAGCTGGGATTTCTGGGAGGCGCGGCCTTCGCGGTGTTCTACGCCCTGTTCGGCGTGCCGCTCGGAAGGCTGGCGGATCGCTGGCACCGCGTGCGCTTGCTGACGATCGGGCTGGTGCTGTGGTCAACGATGACTGCGCTTTCCGGCCTTGCGCGAAACTACGTGTCGCTGTCGCTGGCGCGGATGGGCGTGGGCGTGGGCGAGGCAACTGCCAGCCCGACGGCCTATTCGCTGATTTCGGATTATTTCCCGTCCCGCCAGCGCGCGACCGCGCTCGCGGTCTATTCCTCGGGGCTCTATATCGGCGGCGGCGTATCGCTGCTGATCGGTGCGAAGATTTCCAAGGTGTGGGACGCGGCATACCCCGGAGGCGGGATCGGCGGTCTGGTTGGCTGGCAGGCCGCCTTCATGGCGGTGGGCCTGCCGGGAGTGTTGCTGGCGATCTGGGTGGCCTCGCTGCGGGAGCCTGTGCGTCAACCTGACGCTGCCAGCGGCACCCGGCATCCCCTTGTCGACTTCTTCATCGATCTTTCGATGCTGTTGCCGCCCCTTACCTTGGTCCACGCTGCCATGCGAGGATGGACGGCGGCTCTGGTCAACGTGGCGGTGGCCGCAGCGATGACCGGCTTTGCGCTGGTGATGATCAAGCTGACCGGGAATGTTCCGCAATGGTCAGCGATCGGCTTCGGTTATTATGCCGTGTTCTCATGGGCATCGACCTTGCGGCGGCATGATCCGGCAACCTTCAAGCTGATCTGGGGCACGCCCGCCTTCATCTGCACTGCCTTGGGTTACGGGCTGGTGTCGCTGGGTGCCTATGCGCTGGCGTTCTGGTCGGCGCCCTATGCCGAGACGGTGCTGAAGCTGCCCAAGGACGAGCTTGCGTTTGTCCTTGGGGGTTGCGGCGCTGCATCCGGGTTCCTGGGCGTCATCCTGGGGGGGCGGATGTCGGATTGGTTGCGGCAGCGCAATCCATCGGGGCGCATCCTGGTGATCATGTTCGGGATTCTCGCGCCGATTATCCCGATCTGGATCGGCTTCACCACGCAGAGCGCGGTATTGTTCTATGTGATGAATTTCCTCGCCGGGATGTTCGCGGCGACCGCGCTGGGTGCGGCGGCGGCGACGACGCAGGATCTCGTCCTGCCGCGGATGCGGGGCACGGCGACAGCCTCGTTCTTCCTGGCGACGACGCTCGTCGGGCTGGGGCTGGGCCCCTATATGGTGGGCGCGATTTCCGATGTCAGCGGAAGCCTGCAGATCGGGGTCCTGTCGCTGATCGGGGTGGCGCCGATCTCGCTTGCGCTGCTGATCTACGCCTATCGTTCGCTTCCCAAGGCCGAGGCGACTATCGCTGAGCGGGCAGCCGCAGCTTCGGCAGTCTAGAGCACTTTGCGACCAATCTGACCCAACGCAAATCCGCTCGCCCCATCGGGGTCGCGCCAACAGGCCCGCTGGATTCGGCATCGCGCCTGAAGGGGCAATCAGCCCATGCGGCACGCCGTGCTTGTCCAGCAGGCCAGAGTTGTTCGGGTTGATTGAGACGTGCGCCAGTCGCCACCAACGCAAAAAAGCGCGCCGCCGCGCGGGTGATGACCCGTGCGGCGGCGCGCTGTGTGAGTTGATATCAATGCGACCGGGACGGTCCGGGGCCGTTAGCCGTGGATGCTATGCCCACAGCCTGACTTAAGCTCGCCGCCCGCGTTGCCCGTGCTGCTCCTGGGGCTTTGTCTATCCCAACGAACAACAAAAAAGGGGCCGGATCGCTCCGGCCCCTCTTTCTGTAGCCTTGGAAGGCTGGACTTACATGCCCGAGCCCGGACCGTAGGTCACTTCCACGCGGCGGTTCTGCGCTTCACGCACACCGTCGGCGGTGGGAACCCGCGGCTGCGATTCGCCGAAGGCCTGACCAGTGATCCGGCCAGCCGGGATACCGCGGCCGGTCAGATAGGCGGTGACTGCCTTGTTGCGACGGTCAGCCAGGCCCATGTTGTACTTCGGCGTACCCGCACGGTCGGTGTGACCGGCCAGCATCACGCTCGCCGTGCCGCAGTTGGCGTAGGCGGTGACAGCGCTGTTGAGGATGCCAGCGGCTTCCGACGTGATGTCCGATTTATCGAAGTCGAAGAACACGATGTACGGACCGGTGTTGCAAGGAGCCTTCGGCGGCGGCGGCGGAGCCGGACGCGGCGGGGGCGGCGGGGGCGGCGGCGGGG
>JAGKSZ010000168.1 GCA_018991295.1 Porphyrobacter sp.
GCCGATCCAGTCAACCCGGCAGCCGCAGGGTGCACCGCACCCATGACTTTGCCGGACTGTTACCGAGTTTGGACGATTCGGGAACGATGCGCTACCAGTTTGGTTCCGGCACCGGTCGCAGCCTCCCGCTTCGTCTGTCCGGCCCCACAGGATTGCCCACCATCGACCCGCTCGCGTTCAGCCCCGATCTTGATCCTGCCGCGCCCCCGCCGCCGGTTTCTTCAGGCGCGGCGCGGCGCTGGCTGGTGCTTTATCCGCGCGCGATCCCGCTGGTGATCTTCCTCGCGCTGGCGGCGATCACGGCGCTCAGCGTGTTCGCCATCGAAAGCAATGCCCGTGCGCGCGAACGGGCGCAGATGCGCGAATATGCGCAGGGCGTGGCCG
This sequence comes from Porphyrobacter sp., assembly GCA_018991295.1. Taxonomy (GTDB): domain Bacteria; phylum Pseudomonadota; class Alphaproteobacteria; order Sphingomonadales; family Sphingomonadaceae; genus Erythrobacter. The sequence continues at coordinate 385 of JAGKSZ010000168.1, forward strand.
CCGCGCTCGATCGCAGCGGCAGCGGCTTTACCTCCTATTTGCGCGCCGGTGCGGCGCTGTTTGCCAGTGTCGAGGAAGTCAGCCCCGCCACCTTCGACAGCTTCGTGCGGGCGCTCAAGCTGAACACGGAATATTCGGGCGCTGAAGGGATCGGCTGGATCGAGGTGATGGAAGCGCGCGATCTGCCCGGCTTCCTTGCCCGGATGCGCAACGGCCAGCCCGCCTATCCCGCGATCTATCCTGCCCCCAAAAGCGCCACTGGCCGGGTTGCCCCGGTGGCGATGTTTGCGCCTGCCACCGCGATCAACCGCCGCGCTCTGGGCTATGACATGTATTCCGATGCCGCCCGCGCCGCCGCCATGGCCGAGGCCGAACTGACCCTGCGCCCGGCGGCATCGGGCCGGATCGTGCTGCGGCAGGAAACCAGCGGCACCGCGCCCGCCTTTGCCATTTACATGCCGGTGTTCCGGCTGACCGGCACGAGCGAGGAACGGCGGCTGGCAGGCTTTGTCTATACCCCGTTCCGGGCCCGCGAATTCCTCGATTCGGCCATCGACCGACAGGGCGACGAACGCTTCGGCGTGCGGCTTTACGATGGCGAGGTCGATACCGGGCACCTGCTGGTCGCCCACACCATCGCCGCCCCCGCCGAGGAAAGGGTGACGCAGGAAGTCAGCATTGCCGATCGCAAGCTGATGCTGGTGATCGAAAGTGCGCGCAGTCAGGTGCTGTCATCATTGTCGATGGTGACGCTGGTGTTCGGCCTTGCGCTTGCCAGCTTGCTGATGCTGCTGGCGCGGCTTTTGACCCAGCAGGCCTTCGAGGATCAGGCGCGCCTCGCGTTCTTTGAAGAACAGCATTCGATCCGCAATTCGCTGACGCGCGAGTTGAACCACCGGGTCAAGAACACGCTGGCCAATGTGCTTTCGATCCTGTCGCTGACCCGCCGCCGGGCGAGCGGGCTGGATGATTTTGCGGATTCGCTGGAAGGCCGCATCCGCGCCTTGTCTGCAACGCATGACCTGTTGACCGTGACCGATTGGGGCACCACCCCGATCCGCGCCGTGATCGAGGCGGAGTTGCAGCATTTCCGCGTGGCGCTGGGCGATGCGATCCTGCTCGAAGGGCCGGAGCTGGAACTGGCGCCCAATGACGCGCTGTCCTTCGGGCTGGCGGTGCATGAGCTGGCGACCAATGCGGCCAAATACGGCGCGCTCAGCGTGCCCGGCGGGCAGGTGACGATCCGCTGGAGCCGCGGTGACGATCCGGCGGCAGAGACGGCATGGGCCGAGGTCGAATGGCATGAAACCGGCGGGCCGCCCGTGGCACAGCAGCGCCGCAGGGGGTTCGGGACCGAACTGATCGAAAAGGTCGTCGCCCATGAACTGCGCCAGCCGGTAACGCTCGATTTCGCCGCCACCGGGGTGCGGTGCGTGCTGCGCGTGCCAGTGCGCAGGCCAGCCGATTTCCGCATCCGCGAGAAAGAGCCTGACCGGCGGGTGGTAAAGCCTTAGGATCTAATTCCGTTCGCCCTAAGCTTGTCGAAGGGCTGCACTTTCTTCTGACTGCTCGTGGAACCTCAAGAAGGACGGTGCTTCGACAGGCTCAGCACGAACGGGAACTGGTCAAAGAGGTCTGGTCGACCCGAAGAACAGCGCCTGGCTGATCGCGGCGCGCACGGTCGCTTCCTGAAACGGCTTGGTGACCAGATAGGTCGGCTCGGGGCGGTCACCGGTCAGCAGGCGTTCGGGATAGGCGGTGATGAAGATCACCGGCATCGTGCCCACGGCGAGGATATCGTCCACTGCATCAAGGCCGGATGATCCGTCGGCCAGCTGGATATCGGCCAGCACCAGCCCCGGCATTGCCTCGGCAATCGCTGCGCGGGCCTGGGTGCGGGTCGCAGCCGTGCCGCTGACCGTGTGGCCAAGGCCTGTGACAAGGTCTTCCAGCTGCATCGCAATCAGCGGTTCATCCTCGATGATGAGGACGCTGGTGGTCTGTTCGCGCTCGATATCGGCAATGGCCTCGGCCACCAGCGCCTCGATCTCCTGCGGCGTGCAATCGAGGATTGTGGCGGCTTCGGGGATAGTGAAATCCTCCAGCGTGGTCAGCAGCAGTGCCTGCCGGGCTGGCGGCGTGATGACGCCGAGCCGCGCCTGCGCGCCGGCCTCGTGCTCGCTGGACGGCGTGCCGCTGGCAGCCGCGCCCGATGCGCTGGCCCAGACCTTGCCGAACGCCCGGTAAAGCGGCACGCGCCCCCCTGCGATACTGGCCTTCAGCGCATCGTCAGCCAACACCGCTTCGAGCATTTCGCGCACGAAGGCATCGCCGCTGGCCTGCGATCCGGTGAGCGCGCGCGCATAACGGCGCAGGAAGGGCAGGTTGGCCGCGATCTGGCTTCCAAGAGACATGAAGGACCTTTCCGGGTGGTTGCGAATCCGCCATAGCGCGTCCCCGCGCCGCCGTCGCGCCTATCCGTCAAGTGTCTGGATTTTTGCGAGATTGTCGCGGGTTTCCCTAACGGCAAAAAAATTTGCGCAGTGGCGGGAACCGCCTCGCAAGACGATCATTATCCCCTTGTCACCGCCGAGACCCCCCTCCCGTCCAAGCGGCTGGTGATACGATCCCGAAAGGCCTCCGTTGTTTCGGCAACGGAGGCCTTTTTTGGTTTGGCGTTGACCCGTCAGTCGCGCGACACCGCCTGCTAACCCAGCCCCTTGGCGTAAATCACATATTCGCGGTTGATCGTGCTCTGGATCGTGTCGGCAATGGCGACCATGCCCTGATTGTCTTCCAGCACCCAGCCCAGCTCGCCGCG
>JAGKSZ010000169.1 GCA_018991295.1 Porphyrobacter sp.
GTCTATTTCGACAATGTCGGCGGGGCGCTGCTCGATCAGGTTCTCACCCGGATGAACCACTATGGCCGCATCGCGGTGTGCGGGCTTCTGGCCGATTACACCGCTGGCACCCGCACGGCGCCGAAAGAATTCGATCAGGTGCTGATGCGCCGCCTGCGGATCGAGGGGTTCTTCTCGCCCGATTTCATGCACGAAGGTCCCGCCCTCACCCGGCGGCTGCGGGAATGGACGGAAAGCGGCGCGCTGTTGATGCCCTATGATGTCACCACCGGCCTTGAAAACACCCTGACTGCTTACGCCAAACTCTTCACCGGGGCCAATATCGGCAAGGTGATCGTGGAGCTGACCCCATGACCGGCACACTGGACGACCGCGAGGCGATCCGCGACATTCTTGCCGCCTATGCCCACGCCATCGACCGGCGGCGCTGGGGGATGATGGAACGCCTGTTCCACCCGGATGCAACCTTCCGCTTCGGCACCATCGAGGGCGACTGGCGCGGCTTTGTGGAGCAGGCCCGCGCCGTGATCGACCCGTGCCTTGCGACCCAGCACCAGCTCGGCCAGACGATCTTCGGCTTTGACGGCGACAAGGTGTGCCACACCGAAACCTACATGACCGCAATGCACACCATCCCCCCCGGTTACCCGCTGGCGGCGGTGTTCCCTGACAAGGGGGTGATCTACTCCGCGATTGTCGCCGGGCGCTATGTCGACCGGTTCGAGAAGCGCGATGGCCTGTGGCGCATCGCCCAGCGCACCGGGCTTTACGACTGGCGCGAGTTCCGGGTGGTGGAGGGGGTGGACCTGTCCGACACGCCGGAGGGCGCGGCGGGCTATCACGACGAGCGCGATCCCTCGACCGCGGCGGTGCAGAGGTGGCTCGGCTGACCTGCGCCCCGCTTGCGGGAGGGGGACTTTACCGCCGGAACGCGAACACCCCGCTCATCGTGGCCACCTGTTCCTCCCCGCGCCAGATCCCGCCCGAGGTGTAGGCCGTGCGCCCGCCGAGCCGGTCAATCCGCGCGCGGGCCTCCAGCCAATCGCCCAGCCGCGCAGCCGCCAGATAGTTGACCGTCAGCGTGATGGTGGAAGGCGCAAGGCGGGGGCGTTCGGCATCATGGACCGCATGGGAAAGCGCAACATCGGCAAAGGTCGATATCACCCCGCCGTGGGCCGCGTCCTGATAGTTGATATGGTGCGGCACGATCAGCAGACCCACCACCCGCACGCCCTCAACAGTTGGCCCCAGAAAATAGGGCCCGCCGTGATCGAGAAAGCCCGGAGTGAAGTCTGCGGGCACAAAGCCGGAAGGTATCGCCATGCGCGCACTCTACCCCGCCCCGGCCCGATGCGCCCGCTATGAATTGTGCCAATGACAGGCGTCCTGCCGCAGGTTATCCCCTCGCCCCATGGGAGAGACAACAGCACTGGCCGCAGAAAGCTTCTGCGACGTCGTCCGCGAACATGCCCGCCTGGCTGGCGATGTGATCGCCTTCACCTATGGGCAGGAGGAACTGAGCTTCGCGGATATCGACGCGGGCGCTGACCGTGTGGCGAACGGCCTGATCGCGCTGGGCATCAGGCCGGGGGACCGGGTCGCCTTCCTCGGCAAGAACCACCCGCTCTATTTCGAGGCCTTCCTTGGCGCGAACCGGGTGGGGGCGGTGATGACCCCGGTGAACTGGCGGCTGGCCGCGCCCGAGGTTGCCTATGTGCTCGACAATTCCTGTGCGCGGGTGGTGTTCGTGGGCGAAGGCTTTGCCGAAGTGCTCAGCGCAATCCGCCCCAATTGCCCCCATGTCGAACAGGTGATCGGCATCGACGCGCCCGATTTCGCAGGCACCGATTACCGCACCTGGCGCGATGGCTTTCCCGCCAACCCGCCCGCCCACCGGGTCCGCGCCGAAGACGATGCGCTGCAGCTCTACACCTCGGGCACCACCGGCAAGCCCAAGGGCGCGGTCATCACCCACGGCTCGCTGCTGTCGAGCCGCGACGGCACCGCGGCAGGCGATCAGATGCGCAAGTGGCAGGAGCCGATCGCGGGCGATGTCACGCTGCTCGCCATGCCCTGCTTCCACATCAGCGGCACCGGCACTGGCATCGGCACCATGGTGGCGGGCACCAATTCGATCGTCCTGCCTGAATATGACCCGACCAAGGCGCTCGATCTGATCGAGAATTTCAACATCTCGAAGATCTTTCTGGTGCCCGCCGCGCTGCAGATCCTGCTCAATCACCCGCGCGTGTCCGAGGTCGATTTCTCGCGGCTCAAATATGTCACCTACGGCGCATCGCCGATTCCATTGGAACTGATGCGCGAGGCGATCCGGGTGATGGGCTGCGGCTTTGTGCAGATGTACGGCATGACCGAAACCAGCGGCACCATCGTCGCGCTCGATCCGGAAGACCACGTGCCCGAAGGTTCTGTGCGGATGCGCAGCGTCGGAAAGCCGCTGGCAGGCGTCGAAATCAAGGTGATCGACGAGGCGGGCAACGAAGTCCCGGCAGGCACCGTTGGCGAAATCGCCACGCGTTCGGCCAAGAATATGCGCGGCTACTGGAACAACGCGGATGCCACCGCTTCCACCATCGATGCCGAGGGCTGGCTGCGCACCGGAGACGCGGGATACCTCGACGAGGACGGCTATCTCTACATCCACGACCGGGTGAAGGACATGATCATTTCGGGCGGCGAGAACGTCTACCCCGCCGAAGTCGAAAACGCGCTCTATTCGCACCCCAAGGTCGCAGACGTAGCAGTGATCGGCGTGCCGGACGCCAAGTGGGGCGAGGCGGTGAAGGCCTGCGTGGTGGTGAAGGCGGGCGAGGAATTGTCCGAGGCCGAACTGATCGCCCACGCCCGCACGCTGATTGCGGGTTACAAGTGCCCCAAATCGGTCGATTTCATCCCGGCCTTGCCGAGGAACCCTTCAGGCAAAATCCTGCGCCGCGAGCTGCGGGCGCCCTATTGGGTGGGCAAGGACCGGGCGGTCAATTGAACGGCTTGCCGGTCCGCCAGCTGGCCTACAAGGTCAATGATCTGGAGGCAGCGGCAGCGGCGCACCACCGGCAGTTCGGATCAGGCCCGTTCTTCGTGGCGCGGCACGTGGCGCTCGCATCCTCGCTGCATCGCGGCACGGCGCGAGCTTTCGATCATTCGAGCGCCTATGGCCAATGGGGGGCCGTGATGGTGGAGCTGGTGGTGCAGCACAACCCGGATGATAGCGCGCTGCACGAAATGTTTCCCTATGGCTCGGGGGCCGAGGGGCTGCATCATGCGGCGCTGTTCGTGGATGATCTGGCAGCGGCAATCGCCCGCTTCACAAGCGAGGGTGCGCCGCTTGCACAGCTATCGGTGACGCAAGGCGGCACGGCCTTTGCCTTCGTCGATACGCGCGCGTCACTGGGGCACATGCTGGAGCTGTATGAGCCGGCGCCGCAGCTGACGGGGTTCTACGACATGGTCGCCACGGCCGCCGGGGGGTGGGACGGGCGTGATCTGATCCGGGAATTGGGTTGACTCCCCGCCCCGGACTTGATCCGGGGCCCAGCTTTTCAGTCGGCAAAGTGAGCGGGGCCCCGGGTCAAGCCCGGGGCGGGGGGACAGGATCACTCCCCCGCCAGTTCCGCCAACCCCACCAGCGCCGCCCGGCACTCGGCATCGGCCAGCGCGGCCAGCACCGAGAAGGCGACAAACCCCGGCTCGCCCAGATGCGCTGCCACCGCCGCTGCTTCGGCATCGGTGATGGCGGTATGTTCGAACGTCATCCGCCGCGCATAGGCAAGCGCGCTGCGGGTGGCGGCATCCAGCCCCGCCTCGTCCGGGGCCGCCCCCATGCCATGCACCGCCGCCACCGCTTGCCGGATCAGCGCCACCAGCGCCGGATCGAGCGCGGCTTCGGCATGGGCGCGAAAGTCGGCATAATGCGCGGCAAGCACCGGATCGGCGGCCAGTGCGGCCTGCACCGCGCTCCTCCCTGCCCCGGTCATTCTGCCGCCTCCGGCACGGCAGGCGTGGGCAGCACGGTGCGGTCCATTGTTTCCGGCTCCAGCCCCAGCGTGATCAGCGCCTTGGCGAGCGCCAGGAACAGCGTCACGCCAAGCCCCAGTTCCGCGATCTGCGCAGGGGTCAGGTGCCGCTGCAAGGCCGCCCGCGCATCGCCGTTCAGCAATTCGGGATCATGGATCAGCGCATCGGTGAATTTGAGCGCCGCCTTTTCGGCATCGGTCAGCCTGTCTGACGTTTCATAGCCATCGGTGATGTCGTCCACCGCCGCCTCGCCCAGACCCTGCGCCACGGCCTTGTCGAAGCGAACATTGCGGCAGAACCCGCATTCGGTGACGCGGGCATTGCGCATCCGCGCGACCTCCTTGATCCGGGCGCTGAGCACGTCCGAACCCCAGAAGCGGCCATAAAGCGCAAAGAAGCTTGCCGCGATGTCCGGCTGATGCGCCAGCACGCTGCCGAAATGCGCCGGTTCGCCGGGGATCGCGGAGGATACGCGGGGGATGGTGGACATGGGGCCTCTCCTTACATCACGCGATAATCGGGGTGCCCGCTGGCGATGATCTGAAGCACCGGCAGGGGCAGGGCGGGATCGGGATCATTGCCGGGCTGGTTTTCCAGCGGCAGTTTCCAATCCATGATGTAACGGCGGGCAGCGATGCGCCATTCGCCGTCCCGCCGCGCGAATTCATCGAGATAGCGCCCCCCGTAAAGCCCGCCGGACCATGTGCCGTCCTGCTGGCAACGGATGCCGGTGGCAAAGCCATAGCATTCCACGCTGGCGCGGTTCGGCGCGTGGAAGGCAATCGATGGGGCGGAAAGGAAATGCCAGCGGCGCTGGCTGGCGCGTTCGATAGCCATGACCACGGGGATGAAATCGGCGGCGCTCCCGGTGAAGAAGCCGTAGTCGATCGGCGCATCGAGCCAGAAGCAACCCGCCTGCCCGGCATCATCCAGCCAGTCCAATGTGCGCGAATAGCGTTGCAGCACGTCGGCAATCGCCTGCCGGTCGAGCAATTGCTGCACATCTGCCTGCCTGACCATCCGCCCGCACCTCCCCCCCTTGCGACCCGCTTAGCGAATCCGCCAATTGCTGCGCCCTGCCTTGTCCCGCAGCCTTGCCGCTGCGCAAACGGGCGAAAGTGCCAGTGACAGCGCGGGAGGGGGCCCTGATGAATTCGCCGGCGATCAACCTGTTCGACCCCGATCTCCAGCAATGTCCCTATGACGCCTACCGGCAGCTGCGTGACGAGGCCCCGGTCTACAACATCCCCGGCACGCAGATTTACGTCGTCAGCCGATACGACCATGTGCGCGAGGTGCTGATGGACCCGGCACGCTTCCCCTCCACGGCGGCCAATGAACTGATGCGCGCCAGCCCGGTGGATCAGGAACGCGGGCGCAAGGTCGCGCAGCGGTTCCGCGAGAAGGGCTGGCTCCCCGCCCCGACGCTGGCGGGCCGCGATGACCCCGGCCACAAGCAGATGCGAGCCATGTTCAACGAGGCGTTCAAGCCCAGCCGCATCAAGGACATCGATCCGCGGGTGGAAACCCTCGCCTACGAGCTGATCGACACATTCGCAGCGCACGGGAAATGCGATTGGGTGCGCCAGTTCTGCGTCCCCCTGCCGCTGTTCATCATCGGGGAACAGATGGGCGCGCGGCGCGAGGACATGTGGCGCATCAAGGGCTGGACCGATGCCTTCTTCCACCGCATTTCGCTGATGCTGCCCGAAGACAAGCACCTCGAAATGGTCGACCGCGAAATCGAGGCGCAGCATTACTTCCAGCCGATCTTCGAGAGGCTTCGCGAACATCCCGATGGCAGCCTGATTTCGGTGCTGGTCAACACCGTGATCGAAGGCTGGGGCCGCCCCTTGAACGACGAGGAACTCCACGCCGAAATGATGGCCGATACCTTCGTGGGCGGCAGCGAGACGACCACCAACGCGCTTGCGGCTGGCATGAAGCTGCTGATCGAGAACAAGGATGTTTGGGCGAAGCTCAAGGCCGATCCCGGCAGGCATATGCGCAATTTCGTCGAGGAGGTGCTCAGGCTCGAAAGCCCGGTGCAAAGCCTCATGCGCTTCACCCACACGGATGTGGAACTGGCCGGGGTGACGATCCCGGCAGGCTCGGTGGTCAATGTCCGGTATGGCGCGGCGAACCGGGATGAACGCGTGTTTGAATGCCCGGAAAAGCTCGATCTCGATCGCCCCAGGGCGGGCGCGCACATGGCTTTCGGGTCAGGCACGCACCATTGCCTTGGCGCACCGCTGGCCCGGCGCGAGCTGACATGGGGCTTTCAGGCGGTGGTCGACCGGTTTGACGATATGTGGTTTGCCGAAGGGCAGAACGATTTCAGCTACCACCCGCACTTCCTGCTGCGGAGCCTGAAGCAGCTGAATATCGAGTTCGAGCCAAAGCGCGCCTGACCCCCCTCCCCTAGGGGAGGGGTTGGGGGTGGGGGCTCCACGCCAGCGGTATCGTTGCGAGGCCTGCGGCCTCGCCCCCCCCCCCCCCCC
>JAGKSZ010000170.1 GCA_018991295.1 Porphyrobacter sp.
TCATCGACATGATCGTGCCGCGTGGGGGCAAGAGCCTTGTTGCCCGCGTGCAGGCCGATGCGCGGGTGCCCGTGCTGGCGCACCTTGACGGTATCAACCACACCTACATCCACGCCGCCGCCGCGCCTGCCATGGCCGAGGCGATTGCCATCAACGCCAAGCTGCGCCGCACCGGCATCTGCGGATCGATGGAGACGCTGCTGATCGATGCGGCCTACCCCGCTGCGCCCGCGCTGGTCGCCGCGCTGATCGATGCGGGCTGCGAGGTGCGCGGGGACGGGCGCAGCGCCGCACTGGACCCCCGTGTGATCCCCGCCAGCGATGCCGATTGGGACACCGAATATCTCGACGCGATCCTGTCTGTGGCGGTGGTGGACGGGCTAGAGGCGGCGCTCGCCCATATTGCCCGCCATTCTTCGGCCCATACCGATGCGATCGTTACGGCGGACAGCGCGGTGGCCGAACGCTTCCTTGCGCAGGTCGACAGCGCGATTGTGATGCACAATGCCTCCTCGCAATTTGCCGACGGGGGGGAATTCGGGCTGGGGGCGGAGATCGGCATTGCGACCGGGCGGCTGCACGCGCGCGGGCCGGTCGCGCTGGAGGGGCTGACGACCTACAAGTGGCAGGTCCGGGGGAGCGGGCAGACCCGCCCCTGATCGGCCATGACCACCCCCGTCCTCACCGGGCTGCTCGGCGGCAGTTTCAACCCCGCGCATGGCGGGCACCGGCGGATCACGCTGTTCGCGACCGAGGCGCTGGGGCTGGACGAGGTGTGGTGGCTGGTATCGCCCGGCAATCCGCTGAAGCCGCAGGCGGGGATGGCGCCGCTCAAGGCGCGGCTGCTTTCGGCCCGCAGGCAGGCGCGGCGGGCGCGGATTGTGCCGACCGCGATCGAGCAGAGACTCGGCACCCGTTACACCGTCGACACGCTGGCCAAGCTCGGCCGGCGCTATCCCAAACGGCGCTTCGTGTGGCTGATGGGCAGCGATAATCTCGCCCAGTTGCACCGCTGGAAGGACGGGGGGATGATCGCAGGGACAAGGCCGATTGCGGTAATTGCCCGCCCCGGCTATGATGCAGCCGCCATGACGAGCCCCGCCATGGCCTGGCTCAGGCGCTATCGTGTGTCTGCCGCCAGCATTCGGAAACGGGGGCAATGGAGCGCACCGGCCCTGGTGTACCTGCGTTTCGATCCCGACCACCGCTCGGCCACGGCAATCCGCCGTGCCGATGCCGGATGGGCCGCAGCTCTGCTCGGTGAGGATCGTGATGCAGTGGTGCGTGATCGGCTGACATTCCGCACAATCCGGCCTCGGGAGGACGCATGAAGCGCGCCATACGCGTTTCGGCAGCCTTGGGGGCCGGTTTGCGTGATGTGTGCATCCATCGCCCTGAACTCTGGAGATACCCGATTGCCGATGTCCGAAGCTCTCGTCGCTTCCCTCCCGCTTGGTGCGGTGCAAGCCGCCGCCACCACCGCCTCATCGCTGGGCAAGCCTGAGATGGGCGCCGCCGCCCTGCACCAGCTGGTGCTCTCGCAGCTTGATGATGATCAGGCGCAGGAAATCGTCTCGATCCCGCTGGAGGGCAAGAGCTCGATCGCCGATCACATGGTGATCGCGAGCGGGCGGTCGACCCGTCAGGTGGCCTCGATGGCGCAGAAGCTGGCCGAAAAGATCAAGCAGGCAGGCTTCGGCCACGCCCGCGTCGAAGGCTTGCCCGCTGCCGACTGGGTGCTGATCGATGCTGGCGATGTGGTGATCCACCTGTTCCGCCCCGAAGTGCGCAGCTTCTACAACCTTGAACGCATGTGGAGCTTCGAGGGTTCGGAAGCGTCGATGCTGGGTAGGAATTAGTTTTCTTTTCGAGGGTGCCTCCGCGCCCTCGTCCTCGGTGCGTTTCCGTCGCTTCGCGACGGAGCACCTGCGGGCGGCCGGTCGGCCTTGCGGTCGCTGTGCGACCGTTTGCCGCCAGCTCCGCAAAATTGAGGAACTACTCTCATCCTTCTCCATATCATCGCGCGCGGGAAGATTGGCCGGTCGCCTGAGGGTGATCTGGTGGAGCGTTATGCCAAGCGCATGACCTGGCCGGTCAAGATCACCGAATGGCCCGATACCGGCGCGGGCAAGGCCAGCGATCCCCTCACCCCGCACCGCACCGTGCTGCTCGATGAGCGCGGCAAGGCGATGTCGTCCGAAAGCTTTGCTGCCCTGCTCGGCAAGTGGCGCGATGATGGGTTCCGCGAAACCCGCTTCATGATCGGCGCGGCAGATGGCCATTCGGACGCCGAGAGAGCGTCGGCTGACCTGCTGCTCGCCTTCGGGCCTGCCACCTGGCCGCATATGCTGGCCCGCGCCATGCTGATGGAACAGCTCTACCGCGCCACCACGATCCTTGCAGGCCATCCCTATCATCGGGCATGAGGGCCCCATGCAGGCCCGCACGATCCTGACAGTCACTGCCATCGGCGCTGCCGCCGCTGCCGCGCTGGCGTTTGTCTTGCCCGCATCACAGGCCGCAGCGCCCGCCGTGCTGATGGAGGCGGGCGAGGCCGAGGCCGCGCTTGCCCGTGCCACCCGCGAAAGTCAGGCCGCCGATGTCCGCGCCGCGCGCCTCACCGCCGAGGCTGAGGCCGCGACCGAGGCCGCCCAGCGCACCGCGAACGAGGCCGCCGCGCTCGCTGCGCGCATCCAGCAGGCCGAAGCCGATATCGAGGCCGCCCGCGCCCGCGCCGCCATCGCCAAGGATCAGCGCGCCCGGCTGGCGGCCAAACTCGCCGCCAAGCAGGAGCCGACCGCCCGCCTTGCCGCCGCGCTGCAAACCGCTGCGCGCCGCCCGCTGGCGTTATCAGCCTTGCAGCCCGGTTCGCTGAAGGATGTGGTCCATGTGCGCGCCGTGCTGGACAGCGCGGTGCCGCAGATCCGCGCTCGCACCGCCAGCCTTCGCCGCGATCTGGAACGCGGCCGCGCCCTTGAGGCCGAGGCCGCAGCGGCGCTTGCCGCGCTGCAGACCAGCGAAGGCACGCTGCGCCAGCGCCGCAGCCAGCTTGCCGCGCTCGAACAGCAGCAGCGCCTTGCCTCGCGCACCGCACGCGGCGCGGCCCTGCGCGAGGCGGAACGTGCACTGGCGCTGGCTGAGGAAGCACGCGATCTCGATGGCCTTGTCGACAAGCTGGGCGAAGTCGCGGCGCTGCGCCGCGAACTGGAAGCCCTGCCCGGCCCGGTGCTGCGCCCGCAGGACCTTGCCGCCGCGCTCCCGCCCGAACCGGGCCCTGCCGCCGTGCCGAGCGCCCCGCCGCTTGGCCGTTTCCAGCTGCCTGTGCAGGGCCGAACGCTGATCGGCTTTGGCGCCAGGCGGGAAAGCGGGCTGGCCTCCACCGGCCTCACGCTTGCCCCCGCCCGGCAGGCGCAGGTGATCGCCCCGGCGCGTGGGCGCGTGGCCTTTGCCGGCGAATATCGCGGCTTCGGGCGAATCGTCATCATCGAACACGCCGGCGGCTGGACCAGCCTTGTCACCGGCATGGAGCAGGTCGATGTCGCGGTGGGCGACAGCGTGATCGGCGGCAGCCCGCTGGGCCGCGCCAGCGGCGGGGCAAACCCGGTGACGATTGAATTGCGGCGCGATGGCAAGCCGGTCAACCCCTTGCAATATCTGCGGTAAGGCCCGCATCAGGCGCCCTTGTCGTCCCGAAACTGTCCCCCGTCGGATCAGGCTGTGCGTGGCTGCGCGTTGATCTGGCGTTCATCCCGGCAAACCTATACATTCGCTTCCCGAAGGAGCCCCATTGCGCCCATGAAACCCGCCACGAACATCGCCGCCCTGATGCGCAGCGCCGCGCTGGTCACCGCTGTCGCGCTGATCCCTGCCACCACCGCCACCATGGCGCAGGTCGATGGCCGCGTCGGCCCGGAATTTGCCAAGCTGTTCGCCGTGTTCCAGCGGGTCAAGGCCAGCTATGTCGAGCCGGTCGATGATGAAAAGCTGATCCGGGGCGCGATTGACGGGATGCTCGCCAGCCTCGATCCGCACTCCGCCTATCTCGATGGCGGCGATCTCCAGCGGCTGGAGACGATGATTGACGGGCAATATTCGGGCCTTGGCCTGTCGGTGGTGATGCAGGACGGGGCGGTGAAGGTCGTCTCGCCGTTCCGGGGCAGCCCGGCCGAGGTTGCCGGGATCAAGGCTGGCGATTTCATCACGCACCTTGATGGCAAGCTGATCGTCGATACCAAGCTGGATGATGCCGTGGCGCAGATGCGCGGGCCCAAGGGCACCTCGATCCGGCTGACGATCTTCCGGCAGGGCCGCGATCAGCCGCTCGAAGTGGATGTGACACGCGGCGTAATCACGCTTGAACCGGTCACTTCGGAACTGGCCTCGGGCAATATCGCGGTCATCACGGTCAACGAATTCAGCGCCAATGTCGGTGCGAACGTGTTTGCCGAATGGCAGGCGCTCAAGAAGAAGGCTCCGGGCGGGCGCGTCAACGGGCTGGTGCTCGATCTGCGTAACAATCCGGGCGGGAGCCTCGATGAATCGGTCGCGCTGTCCGATCTGTTCCTGACCGATGGCCGCATCGTCAGCCAGCGCGGCCGGGCGCGGGGCGAGACGATGCTTTACGATGCCGAGACTGTCTATCGCGGCGACATGGCCGAAGGCGTGCCGATGATCGTGCTGATCAATGCAGGCTCGGCCTCGGCATCGGAAATTGTTGCAGGCGCGCTGCAGGATCACCGCAGGGCGCTGATCATGGGGGAACGCAGCTTCGGCAAGGGTTCGGTGCAATCGCTGCTGCCGCTGGGCAAGGATGCCGCGCTCAAGCTGACCACGGCGCGCTATTACACGCCCTCGGGCAAATCGGTGCAGGAAGGCGGGATCAAGCCCGATATCGCCGTGCCGCAGATTTCCGATCCCGATTATCTGCTGCGCCAGAAATATCAGACCCGCGAAAGCGATCTGCGCGGTCACCTCATCAACGAACTCGGCATCAAGGACGAGGAGATGGAGGCCGATGCCATCGCCGATCCGCGCTTCCAGCTGACCGCCGCGCAGCTTGAGGCGCAGGGGATCAAGGACTTCCAGCTGAACTACGCGATGGACACGCTGCGCCGCACCACCAAGAGCACCGTGGCGCTGCGCCCGGTGACGGTGACCCGCGGTTCATCCAAGAAGTAGGGCGCAGGCATGGATAATCTGGCGAAGGCCCGCACGCTTGCCGTGCTGGTTCCGGCTGCATTGCTGGGCGGGGCCTATGTCTCGCAATATGGATTTGGCCTCTACCCGTGCGAGATGTGCTGGTGGCAACGCTATCCGCACTTTGCCGCGCTGGCGCTGGGGATTGCGGCCCATGCGATGAAACCTGCGCAGGTGTGGACCGCGCTGGCGGGCCTCGCGATCCTCACCTCCGGGCTGATCGGCGGGTTTCATGCAGGCGTGGAATATGGCTGGTGGGGGGGCATCACCGCCTGCTCCACCGGGGCCAAGGTCAACGTCCTCGATCTCGCCGCCGCGCCGCTGGTGCGCTGCGATGTGGCGCCGTGGACTTTGTGGGGCATCAGCCTTGCGGGGTTCAATTTCCTGATTTCGAGCGTCTCGGGTGCGGCCATTGTGGCGCTCGCCGCGTATCGGAAGTAAGACAGCGACGAAGGAGGCCATGATGGACCGCACTGAACTCCACCGCATGATCCGGGTCGACCAGGCCGGGGAATTCGGCGCGACCCGCATCTATGAAGGCCAGCTTGCCGTGATGGGTGATCGCGGGCCGCACTCGGCCGAAATCCGCCATATGGCAGCGCAGGAGGCCGAGCATCGCAAGAAGTTCGATGCCCTGCTCGCCCGGCGCGGGGTGCGGCCCACGGCGCTGCATCCCTTCTGGTCGGCGGCAGGCTATGCGCTGGGCGCCGGGACCGCGCTGCTCGGCCCGGAAGCGGCGATGGCCTGCACCGCGGCGGTCGAGACCGAGATCGAAAAGCACTATTCCGAACAGCTCGACAAGCTTCAAGAAACCGGCGCCGCTCCCGAACTTGCCGCGATGATCGAGGAATTCCGCGAGGAAGAGCGCGACCACCGCGATGCTGCCTT
>JAGKSZ010000171.1 GCA_018991295.1 Porphyrobacter sp.
GAAAACACCACCGCGCCCATGCCGATGCGGCGGAAATTGCGTTCGGCCTGATAACGCTTGGCCAGCCGCGCCTCGAAGACGGGGGTGCGGGTGGGGCGGATGCCTTCGGGGGTTTCGGGGGAGGGGGGGGGGGCGGGGGTGCTCATTCGTAAGCCTCGCGGAAACGCTTCACCACGCGCAGGGCGATGAAGTTGAGGGCGAGCGTCACCATGAACAGCACGAAGCCCAGCGCATAGGCGCTCAGCGTTGCCGGGTGGTCGGTGCTCTGTTCGCCGGTCAAAAGGTTGACGATCTGGACCGTGACGGTCGAGATCGGCTCCAGCGGGTTGGCGGTGAGATTGGCGGCCTGCGATGCGGCCATGACGACGATCATCGTCTCGCCAATGGCGCGGCTGACCGCGAGCATGATGCCGGCGACAATGCCGGGCAGCGCCGCCGGAAACAGCACGCGGCGGATGGTTTCGGACTTGGTGGCGCCCATCGCAAGGCTCCCGTCACGCATGGCACCGGGCACGGCGGCCATCGAATCGTCGGCCATCGAGGAGACGAAGGGGATGATCATCACCCCCATGACGATCCCTGCCGCCAGCGCGCTTTCGGTCGAGGCATTGGCAACCCCCAGCGCCACGGCGGCATTGCGGATCATCGGGGCCAGCGTGAGCGCGGCGAAATAGCCATAGACCACCGTGGGCACGCCGGCGAGCAGTTCAAGCAGCGGCTTGATCCAGGTGCGCACACGCGGATCGGCATATTGGGTCAGGTAGATCGCGCTCATCAGCCCCAGCGGGATCGCCACGATCATGGCGATGATCGCGCCGATGAAGATCGTCCCCCAGAACAGCGGGATTGCGCCGTAGCGGGTGGGATCGACCGCATCGGGGCTGGCCATGGTGTCCGGCCCCCATTTGGTGCCAAACAGGAAATCGATCGGTGAGACCATGCCGAAGAACCGCACGGTTTCAAACACGAGGCTGGCAAAGATGCCCATCGTGGTCAGGATCGCCACCAGCGAGGCGAGCAGCAGGATCATCATCACCGTGCGCTCGACCTTGGTGCGCGCACCGAATTGCGGGCGCAGGCGCAGGAAGGCGAGCGCGCCGCCGGCCATCGCGATCAGCACGGTCACGATGATGCCGATGGTGTTGTAATGGGCAAAGGCCTCGCGGAAGGGCGCGATCAGGGGCTCGGCCTCGTCGTTGAAGACCCCGGGTGCCTGCCCGAGGGCCACGGCGCGGGCCTCGCCCAGGAAGGCATCGCGTTCGAAGCCGAAGATCGGCAGGCTTTCGGCAGCGGGCGAGGCGAGCACGGCTTGCAGCACCAGTTGCGGGGCAATGATGCCCCAGGCGATGATGAACACCAGCACCGGCAGCACCACCCACAGGGCGACATACCAGGCATGATAGACCGGGCGCGAGGCGGTGCGCACACCGGCCTCGCCCGTCTGGAAGCTCCACGCCTTGGCACGGCCCGCCAGCCAGCCGACAAGGCCAAGCCCCAGAGCAATCAGGATCAGCGTGATCGGCGACATGAAAAAGACCTGTGTAAATGCGCGTTGGTTGTCAGGCCGTGCGTCGGAGTGCCGGCATGAACCGCGCGCCGGCCCTTACGCCATGCGCGCGCCATGTTGAAGAAATATGACACGACTATGACACTTGTGCGTTTTCGTCGGGCACAGCGCCCTCGGCTGCGCCTTCGGGGGCAAGGTCGGCCATGTCGGCAAGAGGAAGGCGCACCACCACTCGCGTCCCCTTGCCCAGTTCGCTGGTGATGTCGAGCCGCCCGCGGTGGCGTTCCACAATGTGCTTGACGATGGCAAGGCCAAGGCCGGTCCCGCCCGATGCACGGCTGCGGCCCGGATCGGTGCGGTAGAAGCGGCGGGTGAGGTGCGGGATCTGTTCGGGCGCAATGCCTTCGCCCTCGTCCTCCACCGCGATGCGCGCCAGATCGCCCTGCGCCAGATCGAGCCTGACGCGCACCGGCGCATCGGCGGCGCCATATTTCATCGCATTGTCGACAAGGTTGCGCACCACCTGTTCAAGCTGCTGGGTATCGCCCAGCACCACGGGCTCGGCGGCCAGATCGAGCGCCAGACGATCAAGCCGCTGGGGCCCTGCCGCATCGCAGGCGGCGCGTTCGACCAGTTCGGCAAGATCGATCCGGGTGGTGGGCAGATCGTGCTTTTCCGCCTCGACCCGGCTGAGGCTCATGAGATCGCTGACCAGCGCGTGCAGGCGCTGCGCCTCGCGTTCGATGATGCCGAGAAACTTCTTCGCGGTCGGCGTATCGAGCGTGCCGTCGCCTTCCTGCAGCGTTTCGACATAGCCGAGGATCGCAGCGAGCGGCGTGCGCAGTTCGTGGCTGGCATTGGCGACGAAATCGGTGTGCGCCCGGCTGATGTCGGCCTCGGCGGTCTGGTTGATGAATTCGAGCATCGCCAGCCGGTCATCCAGCCGCTGACGCAGGATCTGCCAGATGTCCCCGCGCCGCACGAGCCCGCGCACGATCGCTTCGCTCTGCCGGCTGCTGCCGAGCAGCATGACCGCTTCGGGCTGGCGCAGCGCCACGCGCGCATCCTGCCCGATGATGTGCTGCCCCAGCATCTTGCGCGCCGCCAGATTCGCCAGCGCAATCGTGTTGCGATCGGTGATGATCAGCGGGGCGGAGAAATGTTCGATCAGATCGCTGATCGAATCGAGCGTCAGGCGCTGGCGGGTCTTGGCCTTGGGCGGTTCGGGCGGGCGTCCGGCCGCTACCAGCAGCGATCCGACCCACACCGTCAGCACCGCCAGCGCGATGACGAAATCCGTCCCCAGCGAAAGCAACGCCACAAAGGTCACCGCCGCAAGGCTGATGCCGGCGATGGGGATATTCTGGCCGCTGCCCATGGGCGCTGGCCTTACAGCCAAGCCCGCGCTGAGAAAAGCCACGAGGCGCGGTTGTCATAAAAACCTGCGAGCATCCCGGCGCGACACAAAAAAGGGCGGCATGGCCGAAGCCTGCCGCCCTGTTTGGCCATCTTTGAAAGAATGACATCTTTCAAAGGATGGTGACCCCTACGGGAATCGAACCCGTGTTTCAGCCGTGAAAGGGCCGCGTCCTAACCGCTAGACGAAGGGGCCGTCGCGATTGCGAAGCGCGCCAATAGGGGGGTGTTTCGGGGCGGTCAAGCCTCGTTTGACCAGCGGCCTGAGAAAATTATCCACACGCATGGCCGCGCCGCCGCACCGGGGGCGGCTCAATCGGCAAAGGCTGCGTCTTCCAGCTGGAGTTCGGCGGCCGGGCGGTTGCCCCAGTCATCGATCTTTGCCCGTCCGGCCAGATGGAAGCGGCGGCCCTGATGGCGGTGCAGCAGGGTCTGGCCCATTTCCGTCTCGGCCGCGCGGAAGGCGATGGCCTTGAAGCTGCGGCCATCATTGCCGCTGGCGATCAGGCGCACATGATCCTTGCCGACGATATCGGCCTTGACGATCCGCACCGGCCCCACGGCAATGCGCGGGGCAGGCCAGCCGACGCCGTAAGGCCCGCCTGCCTCCAGCGTTTCGACCAGATCGGGGGTCAGCCCGCCGGGGGCCAGCGCCAGATCGAGCAGCATCGCAGCCCCCGCGCGCGCGCGCTCGACGTCGCGGGCGAGGCGTTCATCGAGGAAGCCTGCAAAATCGGCAAGGCGCGCAGGGTCAATCGTCAGCCCTGCGGCCATCGCGTGCCCGCCGCCTGCCACCAGCAGCCCCGCCTCGCGCGCGGCAATGATGGCCGCGCCAAGATCGACGCCGCTGATCGAGCGCCCGGAGCCTTTGCCCTGCATATCGTCGAGCGCGATCACCACGGCAGGCTTGCCGGTCTTTTCCTTGATGCGGCCCGCCACAATCCCGATCACGCCGGGATGCCAGCCGTGGCCCGACAGCACCTGCACCGCCATGTTGTGCTGGCCTGCCAGCTGCGCTTCGGCGGCTTCCTGCACCTCGGCCTCGATGGCGCGGCGTTCCTCGTTCAGTTGCGAAAGCTTGGCGGCGATGTCGCGGGCTTCGTCTGGATCGGTGGTGGTCAGCAGGCGCACGCCCAAAGTCGATTCGCCAATTCGCCCGCCTGCGTTGATGCGGGGGCCAAGCGCAAAGCCCAGATCGCTGCATTGCGGCGCGCGCGTCAGCCGGCTTGCATCCATCAGCGCCGCCATGCCGATGCGTTCACGCCGGGCCAGCACCTTCAGGCCCTGCGCCACAAAGGCGCGGTTGAGGCCGTGGAGCGCAGCCACATCAGCCACCGTGCCCAGCGCCACCAGATCAAGCAGGCCGATCAGATCCGGCTCGCTCCGGTGCGCGCCAAACCAGCCTTGCCCGCGCAGGTTGCGCACCAGCGCCACGCCCAAAAGGAAGGCCACGCCCACGGCCGCCAGATGGCCATGGGCCGCGCCCAGATCGCTTTCGTCCAGACGGTTGGGATTGACCAGAGCGTGGGCGGGGGGAAGTTCGGGGGAGCACTTGTGATGATCGACCACGATCACATCGACCCCGGCTGCGCGGGCCATGCCCAGCGCCTCGTGCGCCATTGCGCCGCAATCGACCGTGACGATCAGCTGCGATCCGGCCTCCGCCAGCTTGACCAGCGCCTCTCCGGAAGGGCCATAGCCTTCGAGCAGGCGGTCGGGGATGTAATAGCCCGCGTCCAATCCCAGCTGGCGCAGCAGTTCCACCAGCAGCGCGGCGCTGGTGGCGCCATCGACATCGTAATCGCCGTAGATCGTGACGCGCTCGCCCGTGGTGACCGCAAGCGCGAGGCGCTCGGCGGCCGCGTCCATGTCGCGGAAGGTGGAAGGATCGGGCAGGAAGGCGCGCAAGGTGGGCTGGGCGTGGCGCGGCAGATCGTCTTCGGCAACGCCGCGGGTCAGCAGCAGCTGATCGAGGATCGAATGATCGAGCGCGCCCGGCCCTGATCCCGCGTCCTCGCCAAGTTCCATGTTCCCCCCGCGCCAGCGCCACGCCTTGCCCGAAAGCGAGGTGGCAACGCCGAGCACCGGAGCGCCAAGACCGGGGGAGGGGGGATGCGTGCGGGTGGCCATTGGCCTTCCATAAAGCAAAGACCTTGTCCCTGACAGGTGGGCGCGGTTGACAATCGACAGGCGCGCGGCGCAGCCTTGGCCCGTGACTTCGACCGAACCCCGTCTCCTGATCCTGTGGCACAGCCGCACCGGGGCGAGCGCGGCGCTGGCCCGTGCCGCAGCGCAAGGCGCGGGCGCGGCAGGCTGGCTGGTTGCGGCAGCGGATGCCGCACCTGCCATGTTGCTTGATGCCGATGGGTTCCTGTTTGTCTGCCCCGAAAACCTCGGCAGCATGAGCGGGATGATGAAGGAGGCCTTCGACCGCGCCTATTACCCGCTGCTGGGAAGGGTTGAGGGGCGGCCCTATGCCACGGTGATTGCAGCGGGATCGGATGGGGAGGGGGCGCAGCGCCAGATTGATCGGATCGTGACCGGGTGGCGGCTGAAACGCGTGGCGCCGCCGCTGATCGTCAACCTTTCAGCGCAAACCCCACAAGCGATTGCCGCGCCCAAGACAGTGCCGCAAGCGGCGCTTGTTCAGGCGCGGGAAACCGGGGCCGCCCTAGCCGAAGGACTGCGGCTTGGCCTCTTTTGAGATTGCTCCAAAACGGAACAGCTGTCCCCTTTGGGGACTCGACGAGGTTGGGCAACTGCGCCAAATGGGCGCTTGGGGATGAATTGCTT
>JAGKSZ010000018.1 GCA_018991295.1 Porphyrobacter sp.
AGCGCGACTGCGCGCCGGCCGGTAAGCCGCCCCCGCAAAGGCATCGTCGAAGCCGATAAGCCGCGAGCGCAAAAAACTACTTCGGCGGCATCCGAATGGCGCCATCGAGCCGGAACTGATGCCCGTTGATGTAGCTGTTGCGGGCGATTTCCAGCACCAGCGAGGCAAATTCCTCCGGTTCGCCCAACCGCTTGGGGAAGGGCACGGATGCGTTCAGCTGCGCCCACATCGGCGGATTGCGGTCCTTCATCCCGAGCATCAGGGGTGTAGCGAAGATGCCGGGCATGACCGAATTCACCCGGATGCCCATGTCCATGAGGTCGCGGGCCATCGGCAGCACCAGCCCGTTCACCCCGGCCTTGCAGCTGCCATAGATCACCTGCCCGATCTGCCCATCCTGCGCGGCGACGCTGGCGGTGAGAATGATGCACCCGCGTTCGCCATCGTCATTGACCGGATCGGCATTGGCCATCCCCAGCGCCGAAATGCTGGCGACACGGTAGCTCGCCACCAGAATGCCTTGCGCCCCGAAGGCGTAATCCTCGGTCGAGAGCCGCTTGTAGGCCCCGCTTTCCTTGTCCCAGCCCAGCGTCTTGCCGCGCCGCGATGCCATCGCGCAGTGGAGGGTCACGCGTTCCTGTCCGTGGGCGGCGCGTGCCGCGGCAAAGCCTGCCTCGACACTCGCCTCGTCCATGATGTCGACATGGTGAAAGGTGCCGCCGATTGCCTTGGCATGGGCCTCGCCTGCTTCATCGTTGATGTCGAAGATCGCGACCTTGCAGCCCGCCTCGGCAAAGGCCTGCGCGCTCGCCTTGCCCAGCCCGCTTGCGCCGCCGGTGACCACCACGGCCATGCCGCTTTCCAGTTTCATGCCTTGTCTCTCCCTTGATGGTTTTGGCCCTTGGCTAGGCGTTTCGGTGCCCGCGCGCTAGCTGTTCAAATGCATCAACTGATGGTCGCCCGTTTGTCATGAAAGCCGATTAGGGCGCGGCATCTGACAAACCGAGGGGCCCCTGAGTGATCCGACCGTTCCGCGCCATCGCCTTGCTTGCCACCAGCGCGCTTGGGGCCTGCGCCACGACGCCTGCCATCACCGGGGATCCGGCGGTGACTGTTACCGCGGTTGCAGAAACCCCGCCGGTCGGCACCGCGCGCGCGGACGCAGCCGATGATCCGGCGATCTGGCGCAATCCTGCGGATCCGGCGGCCAGCCTTGTTGTCGGCACCGACAAGAAGGGCGGGCTTTACGTCTATGATCTCAAGGGCGCGCAGAAGCACTTTCTGGCCGCACCGGGGCTCAACAATGTCGATCTGATCGAGCTTCCGGATGGTCAGGTGCTCGCCATTGCCAGTGATCGCAGCAACCTTGCCACCGGGCAGCTGTTCATCGCCCGGCTGGATACCGCGCGCGGCACGCTGGCCTTTGTCACCCGCGTGCCGGTGGGGCCGGGCGAAGGTTATGGCGTGTGCGGGGGCGATGTGAAGGCCGATGGTTCCTTCACCATCTACAGCGCCTTCAAGAGCGGGGCGATCTACAGCACCGGGTTGCAATTCATCGGCGGCGAGCTTGCCGATCAGACCGAGCTGCTGAACGCCGTTCCCACCCAAACCGAAGGCTGCGTCTATGACCCGCGCACAGGGATGCTCTATATCGGGGAAGAAGACGCCGGCATCTGGGCGATGGCCGGGCGCGGGCAGGGCGGCGCGGAAGGCCGCAAGCTGGTTGCCCCCATCGACAACAGGATGCTGGTTGCCGATGTCGAAGGCCTTGCCCTTGCTCCCCAAGGCACAGATGGCGGCTATCTGGTCGCCTCATCGCAAGGGGACAATGCCTATGCCCTGTTTCGGTTGCCGGACCTGACCCCGGTGGGCCGCTTCCGGATTGCCGCCGGGACATTCGGCAGCGTTGAGGAAACCGATGGCATCGCGCTCGATAACCGCGATTTCGGGCCGGACTTCCCCGGCGGGCTGTTCATCGCACAGGACGGCATGAACGCGCCCAGGGCACAGAACTTCAAATTCGTGCGCTGGGACGCGGTGCTTGCCGCGCTGGGCGAGGGGAAGTAACGCCGCAGGCATGACCACGCCCTTCATCACGCCCGACCGCCGCCGCTTCCTCGGCGCGACCGCCACCGCCTTTGCCGCGCTTGCAGCGAGCGGTTGCATGACCCGCACCGGCAATGCCGCCGCCGCCACTGCACCGCCCCGGGCCGCAGGCGGCTTTCAGGGCTATGGCCCGCTCAAGACCGATCTGGCAGGCCTGCTCGATCTGCCGGAGGGCTTTTCCTACCGCGTGATTTCGCGCCTTGGCGATGCGATGGATGATGGCGGCACCGTGCCTGACCGGGCGGACGGGATGGGCTGCTTCGACATCGGCAATGGCGAGATCGCGCTGGTGCGCAACCACGAATTGCAGCCGCGCCACAAGGCAGGCGGGCCGATCGCCAAGGGCTTTGGCAAGCGCAACGGAGAATTCGTGCCCGGGGGGACGACCACCATCGTCCTTGATGCCGCCACATTGCAAGTGAAGCGCCAGTTCCGCAGCCTTGGCGGCACGATCCGCAATTGTTCGGGCGGGGTGACGCCGTGGGGCAGCTGGCTGACCTGCGAGGAAGCGCCCACTGGCCCCGGCCAGCCTTATGGCGAAGGGCTGGAACAGGATCACGGCTGGGTGTTCGAAGTCCCTGCTGCCGCGCGCGGGCTGGTTGATCCGGTGCCGTTGAAGGCGATGGGCCGCTTCAACCATGAAGCTGCCGCCGTCGATCCGGCGACCGGCATCGTCTACATGACCGAAGACCGCGACGACGGGGTGCTCTACCGCTTCGTTCCGCGTGTGCCGGGCCGCCTTGCCGAAGGCGGGCGCTTGCAGGCGATGGTGATCGAAGGCCTCACCGATACCCGTAACTGGCCAAACACTGCTGGCGCTGCTGCCATGCCGGTGGGGCAGCGTTACGCGGTATCCTGGGCCGATCTCGATGAAGTCGAGGCGCCCAAGGATGACCTGCGCCAGCGTGCGGCTGCCAAGGGGGCGGCACTGGTGGCGCGGGGTGAAGGGCTGCATATGGGGGTGGGCAGGGGCGTTTCCGAAGTCTTCGCCTGTTGCACCAGCGGCGGGGCCAAGCAGCTTGGCCAGATCCTCAAGCTGACCGTGGGGCAGGGCGGCGCGCCTGACATGGTGGAGCTGTTCTTCGAAAGCGAAAGCACCGATCAGTTCAACTTCGGTGACAACCTGACCGTTGCGGGCAATGGCCACCTGATCGTGTGCGAAGATCAGTACACCGAAGTGGTCGATAACCACATCCGCGGCATCACGCCCGATGGCCGCGCCTACACCCTTGCCAAGCTGCACGCACAGACCGAACTGGCGGGCGGGTGCTTCTCGCCCGATGGCAAGGTGCTGTTCGTCAACGCCTATGATCCCACCGCGACACTGGCGATCACGGGGCCCTGGGCGGCCTGAACTGTCGCGGCTGAGCGGTGGACGGTTTCCTTCTTGCCCTGCTGCTGGTTGCAGCCCTTGCCTGCGGCGGGCGCGATCAGTGGATGGTGGCGCAGTGGGCCGACAGCCTTGGGCGCAGCGCACCCTTGCTGGTGCTGGCGATGGGGTGCGCCTGTCTGAGCGCTGCCGCAATGGCGTGGGTGGGGGCCGAATTTGCCGCGCTGCTCCCGCGCCGCGCTGCGCAGATGCTGGTTGCCTTTGCACTGGCGATGGCGGCCGCTGAACTCGCCTGGCCGGTGCGCCTGACGCCGCCGGAGGAGCCCACCCGTTCGGTTGCCGCCTTGGGCATCGTGCTGCTGGCCCGGCAGATCGGGGACGGGGCGCGCTTTGCCGTCTTCGCGCTGGCAGCGTGGACGGTGTGGCCGGTGACCGCCGGCATCGGCGGGGCGCTGGGCGGAGCAGCGGCAGCGGCGCTGGGCTGGGCTGCAGGAGCAGAGGCGATGGCTCGCTGGCCGCTGCGCCCGTTGCGCATCGCGCTGGCTGTGGTGCTGGGGATCGCCGCGCTCTTCATCGGCCTCGGCGCCCGTTTTGCCGCATTCTGATCGCCTCAGGCGATCACCGCGGCCTAGAAATTGCGGGATCCTGCGGGGTGCCTAGCCCGCCTCGCATCCCCATATTGGTGCACAAGGAGGAACACCATGTCCCACACCAATTCGAAAGCCGCATTGATCGACGAACTCGACGGGCTTCTGGCCGATCACTTCGCGCTGTTCATCAAGACCAAGAATTTCCACTGGCACGTGCGCGGCCCGCGTTTTCGTGATCTGCACCTCTTGTTCGATGAACAGGCGCTGGAAGTGCAGGGCCAGATCGACATCATCGCAGAACGCGTGCGCAAGCTCGATGCCGAAACCCTGACTTCGCTTGGCACGGTCAGCAAGGCGACCAGGATCAAGGATCAGGACAGCGCGGCGCTCAGCGCCGAAGACATGATTGCCGAACTGCTGGCCGATAACGAGACCGTGATTGCACGCCTCAAGGCGATGAAAGGCCTTGCCGATCAGGCGGGCGATAATGCCACCGACGGGCTGCTTGATGACTGGACCGACATGGCCGAACAGCGCGCGTGGTTCCTGCGTTCGTTGCTGGCCTGAGCCACGCGCATAGCTATCCAGTGCAGGCCGCCCCCATTGCCGGGGGCGGCCTGTTTGCTATCAGGGGACATGGCCGACATCATGATCATCGAAGGCGCGAGCGACGCCGCAATTGCCGACTGGCTCGAACAGGCGCTTGTGCGGCTGTGGGCCCGCCGTGAAGACGAAAGCGATTGGGACATCGGCATCGCCGTCCCCGGCGGCTCGACACCATTTCCGATCATCGAACAGCTGATGGCGCGGCACACCGGGTTTGACCCCGATTTCGATTTTTCGCGATTGTTCGTTTATCCGACCGATGATCGCATCGTCCCGGAAACGCATGAGGCTTCCAACACGGGGAAGATCCGCGCGCTGTTCGAGCCCAAGGGCGCCGGTATCAGACCGCTTGCCGACCTTGAAACCGTGCCCGAACTCGATCTCGTCTGGCTCGGCATGGGCGATGATGGGCACATCGCCTCGCTTTTCCCCAATACCGATCCGCAGGTTGACGATCCGCAGGCCGTGCGGGTGCTGACCCCCGATCCGCTGCCCCCTCACGCGCCCTTCGACCGCATCACGCTGACGCTGCCGAGCCTGCTGAACACCCGCGAGTTGCTGTTCGTCATCCGGGGTGACGACAAGCGCGCCGTGTTCAACGCGGCGATGCGCGGCGAGCATGACCTTCCCATAGCCCGCCTGCTCGGCGCGGCGCGGGCGCGGGGCATCCCTGTCACGGTGTTCGTCTGAGCCAATGCCGCATCTCCTCCCCGCCCCGCTCCACCGCGCGCTGCTGCCGCTGGCACACGCGCTGCGGCACCGCTGGCGGCGCTGGCGCAAAGTGCCGATTGCCGGGGTGAGCGTGATCATCACCAATCTTGGCGGCGATGTGCTGCTGCTGCGCCATTCCTATGGCCCTGACGTATGGAGCCTGCCCGGCGGGGGGCTTGGCAAGGGTGAAGATCCCCTCAGCGCAGCGCAGCGCGAAGTGCGCGAGGAACTGGGAGTGGAGCTCGCCCGGATAGAGCCGGTGGGCACTATCGAGGAGGTGCTGTCCGGCTCCCCCCACACCGCCCACATCTTTGCCGCCGTATGCGATCAGCGCCCGCAGCCTGACCGGCGCGAAGTGACCGAGGCGCGCTTTTTCCCCTCCCATTCCCTGCCCGAACCGCTGGGCGAGACCACCCGCCGCCGCATCGCGGTGTGGCGGGCAAGGGGCGTTGGGTAACGGGGCGGGCCCTGCTCAATTCCCGCTCGTGCAGGGCTTGCCGGAGCACTGACCTTTTTTTGGGTTGGCGGCATCACCGCAGGGAAGTGCAGCCCTTCGGCAGGCTCAGGGCGATGGGTTTCTACAGAAGCCTGAGCTGCGCATCATCGCGCAAGGGCTTGTCTGCCTGCGCCCCCTCCAGCCCTGAAAGGGTCAAGCCCATCAGCCTGATCGGGCCGCGCAAGGGCAGTTCTGTCTCCAGCAGCGCGCGGGCGAGCTTGCCGAATTCGTCCTTGCCGCTGATGTAGTCGGGCAGGGACGATGCGCGGGTCATGATCTGGAAATCGGTGAATTTCAGCTTGAGCGTCACCGTGCGGCCCCGAACCGGCACGCCATTCGCGCCTGCGGCTTCGATCCGGTCCCAGACGATGTCGATAATGTTATCGAGCGTGTCGCGCAAAGCTGCGCCGCTGCCGATGTCATGCGAAAAGGTCCGCTCGCCCCCCACCGATTTGCGGATGCGATGCGCGGCAACGGGCCTCAGATCAATGCCCCGCGCCGCCCGGTAAAGGTAATCCGCCATGTTGCCGAAAGCGGCGCGCAGGAACGCGATGTCCTTGGCCGCCAGATCCGCGCCCGTGAGGATGCCGAGCGCGTTCATCTTCGCCTCGGCGCGGGGCCCCACACCGTGGAAGCGCCGGATTGGCAGCCCGGCCACAAACTGCGCGCCTTCCCCCGGGCGGATCACGCACATACCATCGGGCTTGTTCTGATCGCTCGCCAGCTTGGCGAGGAACTTGTTGTAACTCACCCCGGCGCTGGCTGTCAGCCGGGTTTTGGCGCGGATTTCCTGCCGTATCAGCTCAGCGATGCGAGTGGCGCTGCCGATGCCGAGGCGATCATCGGTGACATCAAGATAGGCCTCATCAAGGCTCAGCGGTTCGATCACGCTGGTGTAATGTTCAAACACGTGGCGGATCTGGCGGCTGGCTTCCTTGTAGGCATCAAAGCGCGGGCGCACGAAGATCAGATCGGGGCACAGGCGCTGCGCGGTAATCGAGGGCATGGCGCTCCTCACCCCGAACTTTCGTGCCTCGTAGCTTGCGGCGGCCACCACCCCGCGCCCGCCCGCGCCGCCGACCGCTACGGGCTTGCCCCTGAGGTCAGGATTGTCGCGCTGTTCGACGCTGGCGAAGAAGGCATCCATATCGACATGGA
>JAGKSZ010000172.1 GCA_018991295.1 Porphyrobacter sp.
GCAGCCGCTGGCGCACCAAGGTGGCGCCCGTGGTCGAAGAATGGATCGCCGCCCACGCCGGGTAAGCGCGGGGACTACGCCGCCGCTATCGCTTCCAGCACCGCCCCTGCGGCGAGCCATGCCTCCTCGGCTGCGGCCAGCGCATCGGCGGCGCGGGCGCGTCTGGTCAGCAGGTCTTGCAAGCCCGCACCCCCCTGTCCGCCGCTGCTCGCGGCGACAATCTGCGCGTCGAGCCGCTCCACCTCGGCAGAGGCGCGGGCAAGGGCCTTCTCCGCCTTGTCGAGCTGCGACTGGGCATAGCGCGTCTCGGCCATCGGTCTGGCGACGGGCGGCTTTACGCCTGCACCGTTCGCCTTCACGCCCTCGCCCTTCGGCTTCCGGCCAAGAATGAAGTCGATGTAATCATCCATGCTGCCATCATATTCGCGGGCCGTGCCGCCATCGACAAGGAACAGGCGGTCGGCCGTCAGTTCGACCATGTGGCGATCGTGGCTGATGAGGATCACCGCGCCGGTATAGTCATTCAAGGCCTGCACCAGCGCCTCGCGCGCGTCGACATCCAAGTGGTTGGTCGGCTCGTCGAGGATCAGCAGATGCGGCGCATCGCGGGTGATAAGCGCCAGCGCGAGGCGCGCACGTTCCCCGCCCGAAAGCTTGTCGACCCGCTGGGTCGCACGCGCACCGGAAAAGCCGAAACGCCCCAATTGTGCGCGCCCCGCGCTTTGGGATTGCCCCTCCATCGCCCTGTTCATCAGATCGAGCGGGGTATCCTCACCCGCCAGTTCTTCCACCTGATACTGGGTGAAATAGCCGACCTTCAATTTGCCCGGCGCATTCAGCGCGCCCTCGGCCGGGGTCAGCTTTGCGGCGAGCAGCCGGGCGAGCGTGGTCTTGCCGTTACCGTTGCGGCCCAGCAAGGCGATGCGATCATCGGCCTCGATCCGGAAATTCAGCCGCTTGAGGATCGGCGGCGCCTCGCCATAGCCGACCGCAGCGGATTCGAGCGTGATCATCGGCGATTTCATCTCGGCGGGATCGGGAAAATCGAAGCTCAGGCTCGGGTCTTCCATCAAAGCGGCGATGGGCTGCATCTTGGCGAGCATCTTGGCGCGTGACTGCGCCTGCTTGGCGGTCGAGGCGCGGGCCGAATTGCGCGCCACGTAATCGCGCAGCCGTGCGGCCTGCGCTTCCTGCGAGGCCTTGGCGGCGGCGAGCTGCGCGGCGCGTTCTGCCCGCTGCTTTTCAAAGGCATCGTATCCGCCGGGATAAAGCGTCAGCTGCCCGCCCTGCAGATGCAGGATGTGATCGACCACCTTGTTGAGCAGATCGCGTTCGTGGCTGATCACCACCAGCGTGGCGGGATAGGACTTGAGGAAGTTCTCCAGCCACAGCGTCGCTTCGAGGTCGAGGTGGTTGCTGGGCTCGTCCAGCAGCAGGATGTCAGGCTCGGAAAACAACAGCGCGCCCAAGGCAATGCGCATCTTCCACCCGCCCGAAAAGCTGTCCACGGGGCGCTGCTGCATCTCCTCGTCAAAGCCGAGGCCATTCAATATCTTGGCCGCGCGCGCCGGAGCAGAATAGGCGTCAATCGCCAGCAGGCGTTCGTGGACATCGCCCATCCGGTCCATGTCGGTGCAGGTTTCCAGTTCCGCGAGCAGCGCGGCGCGTTCGGTGGCCGAGGCGAGCACGACTTCTTCAGGCGTCATGCTGCCGTGCGGGGCTTCCTGCGCGATGTAGCCGATCCGGGCGCGGGAAGGCTTGGAGATTTCTCCATCATCGGGCTCGATCTCACCGATCAGCGCCTTCATCAGCGTGGATTTGCCCGCGCCGTTGCGCCCGATCAGCCCGACGCGTGCGCCCACCGGCACGGTCGCGCTGGCGCGTTCGAGAATGGCCCGGCCGCCAAGCCGCACGGTAACGTTATCGATGGTAAGCATGGGCGCGCCCCTATCACCCTATCGGACGGGGCCCAAAGCAATTCCCGCAAAGGGGTGCGCGCAGGCCTATCCCTGCCCTCTCCCGCGCGCCTGCACGGCGGCGCGGCGGGCTTCGACCTGTTCCGGGGCAACGGCGCTGTTGGCGGCGGCAGAACGCTGTGCCTCCAGCGCCAGCCCTTCGCCAAAGCTGTGCGCATAGCCATCGTCGATCAGGCGTTTGTAGCCTGCAAGAAAGGCCGGATCGATGCCCGCCATATCGGCGGCCAGCTTGCGCGCCAGCGGCAGAAGGGCGTCCGGCTCCACCACGTGATTGACCAGGCCCCAGCTGTGCGCCGTGGCCGCATCGAGGAAATTGCCGGTGAAGGCGAGTTCCTTGGCCCGAGAAATGCCGATCATGCGGCTGAGCTTCTGCGACAGCCCCCACCCCGGCACGATCCCGACCCGCGCATGGGTATCGGCAAAGCGGGCATTGGTGCTGGCAATCAGCACATCACAGGCAAGCGCGACTTCGAAGCCGCCGGTGATGGCGACGCCATTGATCGCGCCGATCACGGGCTTGCGGCACAATTCGATGGCTTTCACCGGATTGTCCGCAGGGTCAGTGGCGTTGGCGCTGCCGAGCGCGCCTGCCTCGCTGCCCAGTTCCTTGAGATCGAGCCCGGCGGTAAACGCCCGCTCCCCTGCCCCGGTGAGGATCACGACCCGAACAGCATCGTCTGCATCGACCTGCCGCATCACTTCGGCCAGCCGTTTGCGCAGCGCCCGGTTCAGCGCATTCATCGCTTCGGGGCGGTTCAAGGGGACGGTGGCGATGCCGTCGGCCACATCGAGCAGGATCACATCGGCGGACACTATACCCTCCAGTCTATGGCCCCGCGCCCGTGCTGTTCCAGAAAGGCGTTGGCCTGACTGAACGGGCGCGAGCCGAAGAAGCCGTTATGCGCCGATAGCGGGCTGGGATGGGCGTTGGCCACTATCAGATGGTGCGAAGACCGCCCCAGTGCCGCAACCCGGCTTGCCTTCTTTTTCGCATGGCTGCCCCACAGGATGAACACGGTCGGCTCTCCGCGCTCCGCCACGGCTGCCACGCAGGCATCGGTGATCGCGTCCCACCCACGCCCTGCATGGCTGCCGGCCTGCCCGGCCTCGACGGTCAACGTGTTGTTGAGCAGCAATACGCCTTGCCGTGCCCAAGGGGTCAGATCGCCGGTCACAGGGCGCGGCAGTCCAAGATCGGCCTCCAGTTCCTTGTAGATGTTCATCAGGCTTGGCGGCGGCTTCACCCCGGCCTGCACCGAAAAGGCAAGGCCATGCGCCTGTCCGGGGCCATGATAGGGATCCTGACCCAGGATCACGCAGCGCACGCTCTCCAGCGGGGTCAGTGCGAGAGCCGCCAGCCGGGTGCCGCGCGGGGGATAGACCTGCTTGCCTGCCGCCTCTTCAGCCTTCAGCCACCCGCCAAGCTTGCGCGCCTCGGCTGTGGCAAGGGCAGGTTCCAGCACGGGCCGCCAGCTTTCGGGGATGGTTTCCGACATGACCGCAAGGCTAGGCCACCGCCAACCCTTGCGCCACTGGCCCCTTCCCCTCTTTCCCCAATGCGCGTAGGGCGGGGCCTATGGCTGTGCATTTTCACGAAGAAGACCTTCCCGCAGGCGTCCTTGTCGGCACCAGCGCGCTTGCGATCGATACCGAAACCATGGGCCTCATCACCCACCGTGACCGGCTGTGCGTGGTGCAGATTTCCGATGGCAGCGGGGACGAGCATCTGGTGCGCTTCAATCCGGGCAGCGCCTATGATGCGCCCAACCTCAAGGCGATCCTTGGCGATCCCGCGCGCGAGAAGATCTACCACTTCGCCCGCTTCGATCTGGCCGCGATCCATTACTATCTCGGCGTGATGGCAGGACCGGTGTTCTGCACCAAGATCGCCAGCAAGCTGACCCGCACCTATACCGACCGCCATGGCCTCAAGAACCTCGTCGAGGAACTGCTGGGGGAATCGATCTCCAAGCAGCAGCAATCCTCCGATTGGGGCGGGCCGGTGCTGTCCGATCCGCAGCGCGATTATGCGGCGTCCGACGTGCGCTATCTCCACCGCCTGCGCGCCGAACTCAGCGGACGGCTGGAGCGCGAAGGGCGCACGGCCATCGCGCAGGCGTGCTTCGATTTCCTCCCCACCCGCGCCCTGCTCGACATCGCCGGCTGGGCCGAGAATGATATCTTCAGCCACATGTAAGGCTGACTGAGGCACAGACGCGATCATGGCCCCGGAACAGAGCATCGAAACCTCCGAAGCCCGGATGCTGCGCAGCCGCCGCCAGCATTTTGCCGCGCCGGGCGGTTCGCATGATCGGCTGGTGCAGTTCCTCGCCCGCGCCTTGCCGATGGGCGTGGGAGTGATCGCGGCGCTGATGATCATCACCCCGCTTTCCCCGCGCGGCGAAGTCAGCTTCCTGCTCGATCGCAACAAGGTCGCGCTGATCGATGAACGCCTGTCGGTCGATAACGCCATGTATCGCGGCCGCGACAATCAGGGCCGGCCGTTCTCGCTGCTCGCGGGCGAGGCCGTGCAGCGGTCAAGCGCGGAAGGGCTGGTGCGGATGAACGATCTGATTGCTCAGATCCTGCTGACCGAAGGCCCTGCACGCCTCAGCGCCGAGGGCGGGACCTATGATATCGACCGCGAAACCGTGGCCGTGGACGGCGCGGTGCGCCTTGTCGCCTCGGATGGCTATGCAATGACCGCAAGCGGCGTTTCGGTGGACCTCAAGAGCCGCACCATGCGCGGCGATGCAGGCGTGAGCGGGCAGATCCCCGCCGGGACCTTCGCCGCCGATACGCTGCAGGCCGATCTTGCCGCGCGCACGATCACGCTTGAAGGCAATGCCCGCTTTACAATGATCCCCGGCCAGTTGAGGACGCCGTGATGACCAGCACCCGCACGCCGATGAAACGCCTCGCCCTTGTCTGGGGCATCGGCGGCTTTGCGCTGACCGCGGCCCTTGCGGGAGGGATGAACCTTTCCGCACAGGGCATTGCCCGGCACGATACCAACGCGCCCGTCACCTATGATGCGGGCAAGTTCGTGCTTGATGACCGCGGCAACCAGGCGATTGCCAGCGGCGGGGTGATCGTCACTCAGGCGGGCCTGCGCGTCCAGTCCGACCGGATGCTGGTGAACTTCACCGACACCGGCGGCCAGCTTCAGATCCAGCGCATCACCGCCACCGGCGGGGTAGTGATCACGCGGGGCAACGAACGCGCCAGCGGCGACAATGCCATCTATGATTTCAACCGCCGGATCATCACCATGGCGGGCAATGTCGCGCTGCGCCGGGGCACCGATACCCTGAACGGCGGGCGGCTGGTGATCGATCTCGACAGCGGGCTGTCCACCGTGGATGGCACGGCGGCAGGCACCAGTGTGGCCACGCCGGGCACGCCTGCGGGCCGGGGCCGGGTGACCGGCACCTTCACGGTCCCGCAAAAGGAAAAGACGGACTAGGCCGGTTTCCTAGAACGCGTTCTTGTGGGTCAGCACCCGCACGGTGCGCAGCACAATCCCGATATCGCGCTGCAACGACCAACCGGCGATATATTCGAGATCCGACTGAAGCCGGTCGGTCAGATCCTTTTCATGCTCGGTCGCGCCGCGATGGCCGCGCACCTGCGCAAGGCCGGTCAGCCCCGGCTTGAGGCAGTGGCGCTGCCAGTACTTGCGATCAATATCCCAGAAATACTTGTTGTTCGCCCGGCTCCCCAGCGCGTGCGGGCGCGGGCCGACAATCGACATATCGCCCTTCAGCACGTTGATGATCTGCGGCAGTTCATCAATGCTGGTGCGGCGGATGAAGGCGCCGATGCGGGTGACCCGGTCATCATCGCGGGCGGCAGAACGGTTGCCGTCATGATCGAGCTTGTCCTCGCGCATCGAGCGGAACTTGAACATTTCGAAGAACTGGTTGCCGCGTCCCAACCGCCGCTGGACGAACAGCACAGGGCCGCCATCCTCCAGCTTGATGAGCAGCGCCACCACCAGCAGCAGCGGCGACAGCGCGATCAGGGCACCGCCTGCCACCACCATGTCGAACAATCGCTTGAGGATGCGGGCGCGCAGGCCCAGCGGGCCGGTGGAGACGACCAGCGTGGTGCGGTCCAGCTCGTCATAACGGTGCACCCCTACCGCGCCCAGAGTGTGGGCCGGTTCGGAAACGATCTCGCCGTAAACGCCCGCGCATTTGAGCAGGAAGGCCCAATCCTCGCGCCGTTCACGCGGGCAGCTGACCACCACCTGATCCTGATTGCGCAGGAGCTTGCCCAACCGGTCGAGCATGAAGGGATCATGGCTGCTCGGATCAAGGTTGTAATCGGCGGCCGAAATGCGGTCTGCCCCGTCATAGGGAAAGCTCGATCCGCCATCGTCGATCACCAGCCGATTGGTGACGCGGCCCTGCCAGCGCCGGGCGATGAACATGGAAATCAGCCGGCGGCTGGCCACCAGCAGCAGCACTGTCAGCATCAGCCCCAGCGTCACCACCCCGCGCGAGAAATCCTCGTTCGACTTGGTGTAGAAGCCGAGAAAGTTGATAAGCCCTGCCGACAGCACCAGCGCAATCAGCGCCTTGCGCGCGGCAAACATCCAGCTGCTCAGCGCGTGGATGCCGTAGGTTTCATTGTAAAGCGCCAGCGTGAAATAGACCGGCAGCATCGCCTGCGCCGCGATCATGGCGCGGCTTTCAGCCCACTGGCCTTCCCACATCAGCGCCGCCAGCGCGAAGCTGAAGTTGAACAGCGTCGCATCGATCATCAGCATGAAGATATAGGCGCGCAGCCTGCGCCGCTCCAGCGAGGGCACGAGGCGAGCCTCCACCGACTGGTGACGAACGGCGTCCAGAAGCTTGGGCGCAACGCGATTCATGAAAAACCTTCCCCCAAAGGCGAGACCACCCGGTGCATCGGCTAAGTGGTATTACATGGGAATACGCAATTTGTGCGACTGCGAAAAGCGGCTTGTCACATTATGAGAACATTTCGCCTTGCGCGAAAGGCGATTGGCCTTATCGCCGGGCGGCATAACGCCCGATTTCAGCCAGTTCCTGCGCCAGCAGCAGTTCAGCGGCCTGACTGTTGAAGATCAGATTGCGATGCAGGGCAGTGAGTCGCGGGATCAACCGGTCCAGCCGGGTTTCGCGGGCGCCGCGCGCGGCAGGCTGGGTCCAGCGTTTGAATTGCGCCTCGATATGGCGGCGTTCCTTGAAGAAGATGCCGAGCCGCATTTCCGCACCCTTGTCGATCCGCTCGAACTGCCCTCCGGGACCCAGATAGGCGGCAATCTGTGCCAGCTGCGCAGCCCGCCGTTCCAGCGCCAGCGCCACGCCCACAGGGTTCAGTCCCAGCTCGCGCATCCGCCTGATCTCGCCGCCGATCCGCGCCGTCTCCCCGCTCAGCACGGCATTGACCAACGGAGCAAAACCATCCTCTTCGGTGGCAGCGCCAATGGCGGCGTGATCTTCAGGGGTGGCAGGACGCGGGGCCTGCGGATCGGCATCGCAATAGAGCGCCAGCTTGTCGATTTCCGACTGGGCAAGCCGCACGTCGAGCCCCGCCGCCCGCGCGATGCGTTCGGCAAGGTCCCCGCCGAGCCTGAGGCCCGCTGCATCCGCCATTGCGCGGACCGCCTGCGCCACTGCCGAAAGATCGGGCGGGTGGAACATCGCCACCAGCGCATCATCGCGCTTTTCCAGCAGCTTGGCGGTGCGCGATTTGTCGGTGGCCGATGTGGCAACGACGATCACCGGGGCCGCCTCGCCCGCGCCGGCTGCCGAGGTTTCGATCAGGATCTGGAGCGCGTCATGGGCATCATCGCCGCTGGCGCGCACCCAGATATGGCGGTTGCCGCCGAACAACGAGGCAGAGCGCGCCTCATCGCCCAGCAGGGCAGGATCGCGCCTCACATCGGCGCCGGCCAGTTCGATGCGTTCTCCCGGATCGGGCAGTGCCGCAACGACGCGGGCAGCCGCCGCGCTCGCGCCGGCCTCATCGGGTCCGCAGAAAAAGAAGATGCGGGCATTGCGCGCAGAGGCCGGAAGCCCGCGCAGAAAATCTTTCTGAGTCGCCTTCACGGCTGCTTTGCAGCAGATGCGGCGCCACGCGCCCGCAGCGTCAGCGCCACCTGCGTCGCCACGCGGTCAGCCACTTCAAGCGCGAGGTTTTCCAGCGCCTTCTGTTCGGCAGCGATGGTGGCATATTCGCTGGAGACGACGTCGATCCCCGCATCAGAGCCTGCGGTGGCATCGAGCAGGACCGATCCGGTGGCAAGATCGACCAGCTGGTAGCGGGCGCGCAGGATGCGGCGTTCGCGGCTGATGGTATCATCGTTGAGCACGCCCAATGCTTCGAGCGAATCATCGAGCCGGATATCGAGCCGGTATTGCGGGGAAGCCTCACCGCCCCCGTTCCTTGCGGCAGCGAACCGCGCATCGAGCGCGTTCTTGACCAGCCATCCCCCGCGCCCCTGAATCGCCGGGATCTCGACCGCCGCCAGCCCCTGCGCCGTCGCCGCGCTCGTACCGCCCGCATACATCGGCGAAAGGCCGCAGGCGCAAAGGCCGCTGAGCGCAGCAAGGGCGAGAAGAATCCGCATCAGGTGACGATATTCACCAATCGGTCGGGCACGACAATGACCTTGCGGATCGCCGCACCATCGACCGAGCGTTGCAGGTTGGCAGACGCGAGCGCCAGCGCCTCAAGCGCCTCCTTCGAGGCGCCCTTGGGCGCGGTGACGGTGTCGCGCAGCTTGCCCATGTGCTGGATCGCGATGGTGACTTCATCATCGACGAGCAGCGCCGGATCGACTTGCGGCCAAGGGGCATCGGCAATCAGGCCTTCGCCGCCCATCGTTACCCAGGCCTCTTCGGCAAGGTGCGGCATCATGGGCGCGGCAAGGTGCACCAGCGCCCGGATCGCGTCACTGCGGCTGGCCGAGGGCGCGGCTTTTTCGACCGCGCCGGTCAGTTCGTAAATGCGCGCCACGGCCTTGTTGAAGCCCAGCGCCTCGATGTCGGATGCGACCGCCGCGATGGTCTGGTGGGTCTTGCGCATCAACGCCTTGTCCTCGCCCTCAGCCGCAGCGTCATAGGCCGAGAACAGCCGCCACAGCCGCTGCACGAAGCGCGCACAGCCCTCGATCCCGGCGTCCGACCACGGCAGATCGCGTTCCGGCGGCGAATCGGACAGCATGAACCAGCGCACCGCATCCGCGCCGTGGCGGGCGATGATCGCATCGGGGTCGACAACGTTCTTCTTCGACTTCGACATCTTGATGACGCGGCCGACTTCGATCTCCTGCCCGGTCGCGATTTCGAAGGCCTTGTCGCCTTCCTTGCGGACCTCGCTGGGGTCGAGGAATTGCACAATCTCCGTTCGCCCTGAGCTTGTCGAAGGGCCGTCCTTACCTTCCGAAGAAGAGTGCAGTCCTTCGACAGGCTCAGGACGAACGGAATTGGGGTTGGGCACGCGCTTAGAATAGGTCTCGTGCGTCACCATGCCCTGCGTGAACAGCGCGGCAAACGGCTCCTGCACGGTGATCTTGCCGATATGCGCCAGCGCCCGCGTCCAGAAGCGCGCATAGAGCAGGTGCAGGATCGCGTGCTCGATGCCGCCGATATAGTGCTGCACCGGCATCCACTTGGCGACTTCCTCCGGGTCGAAGGGACGGTCAGCTGGTTGGCTCGCAAAGCGCAGGAAATACCACGAGCTATCGACAAAGGTGTCGAGCGTATCCGTCTCGCGCCGCGCGGCACGTCCGCACTTGGGGCAATCGACGTGCTTCCACGTCGGGTGGCGTTCCAAGGGGTTGCCGGGGATGTCGAAAGTGACATCCTCGGGCAGCGTCACCGGAAGCTGGTCCTTGGGCACCGGCACCACGCCGCAGCTATCGCAATGGATGAAGGGGATTGGCGTGCCCCAATAGCGTTGCCGCGAAACGCCCCAGTCGCGCAGGCGCCACACGGTGCGGCCCTCGCCCCAGCCGCCGCTTTCGGCGCGGGTGATGACTTCGGCCTTGGCAGCCTCCACGGTCATGCCGTTGAGGAAATCGCTGTTCACGATCACCCCGTCACCCGCCTCGGCTTCGCCCTTGAAAGGCTCGTCGGCGCGGGCCGGATCGCTGGCGACAACGCGCAGGATCGGGAGGCCATACTTGGTGGCGAATTCGAAGTCGCGCTGGTCATGCCCCGGCACGCCCATCACCGCGCCGGTGCCGTATTCCATCAGCACGAAGTTGGCGATGAACACCGGCAGGTCCGCGCCCGTGAAGGGGTGCCTGGCGGTAATCGGCGTCCGGTAGCCCAGCTTTTCCGCCGTTTCGAGCGCGGCTGCGGTGGTCGCGCCCTTCTTGCACTGGTCGATGAAGGCCGCGACCGCCGGATCGCCCGCCAGCCCCTGCGCAATCGGATGATCGGCAGCAATCGCGCAGAAACTCGCGCCGAAGATCGTATCGGGCCGCGTCGAATAAACCGCCAGCTTGCCGCCGTCGCTGAGATCGAACGAAAACTCCAACCCCTGCGATTTCCCGATCCAGTTCTCCTGCATCAGGCGAACCTTTTCGGGCCAGTCCTCAAGGCTGCCCAGCCCTTCCAGCAGATCATCGGCAAAGTCGGTGATCTTGAGGAACCACTGGTTGAGCTTGCGCTTCTCGACCTCCGCGCCGCTGCGCCAGCCCTTGCCGTCGATAACCTGTTCGTTGGCCAGCACGGTCATATCGACCGGGTCCCAGTTGACGGTCGATTCCTTGCGGTAAACGAGGCCCGCCTCATACAGATCGGCGAACAGCGCCTGTTCGTGGCCGTAATATTCAGGATCGCAGGTGGCGAACTCCCGAGTCCAATCCAAAGCGAAGCCGATGCGCTGCAACTGCGCCTTCATCTGCGCGATGTTCGCCCGCGTCCAGCCGCCGGGGTGCACGCCCTTTTCCATCGCCGCGTTTTCAGCCGGCATCCCGAAGGCATCCCAGCCCATCGGGTGCAGCACTTCAAACCCGCGCATCTTCTGATAGCGCGCCAGCACATCGCCCATCGTGTAATTGCGCACATGGCCCATGTGGATGCGCCCCGAAGGATAGGGGAACATCTCAAGGATGTAGCTTTTCGGCTTGGGGCTGTCCGAATCGGCGGTGAAGGTGCCCGCCTGCTCCCAGGCACGCTGCCAGCGCCCGTCAGCAACGGACGGATCGAAACGCGTATCGGTCATGTGAGCCTATCCGTGGAAGGGCGAAAACGGTGTTACGAAGCGAGCGGCTTTACGAAGCGAGGGCTTGGCGACGCAGATCGCGGGCCTTGGTGAGGATGATGTCCTCAAGCTTCTGCACGGTGGCCGCCTGCACTGGGGCTTCCACCCAGTTACCGCCCTCGTTCACCTGACGGCTGGCCGCCACCCGCAGCGCATCGGCCCGCAGATCCTGATCGAGGATCGTGACGGTCAGCTTCACCCGCTCGGTCGGGGTGGCGGGGTTGGCATACCAATCGGTGACGATCACGCCCCCGGCACTGTCTGCCTGAAGCAGCGGCGCGAAGC
>JAGKSZ010000173.1 GCA_018991295.1 Porphyrobacter sp.
GTAGTGCCCCCGCCACCGGGGCAGC
This sequence comes from Porphyrobacter sp., assembly GCA_018991295.1. Lineage (GTDB taxonomy): Bacteria > Pseudomonadota > Alphaproteobacteria > Sphingomonadales > Sphingomonadaceae > Erythrobacter. Next base: position 26 of record JAGKSZ010000173.1, read on the forward strand.
TATTGGCCTCACGCAGAAAAAACCTGCCATCCGGGAAGTGACCCAATGTGGTCGTCGTCTCTTCCGCCTTCCCGGGCTTGACCCGGGACCCCGCTTCTTTTTTCTTCAGAGCAGGAAGGCAGCGGGGTCACGGATCAAGTCCGGGGAGGGGAAAAGGGCATGGCAGCTATCCACCCACTTGCGGTCATTGCGCAGCCCTACCTCCGATCCCGAAAGCGGACGATTACCCGCCCCGCATCTTCTCCAGATAGCCGCTCGGCCCCATTTGCGCGGCGGTCCATGCGAAAATCGCCATCGCTACAAGGCCCGCTGCAAGTGAGACGGCGAACACCGCAATGGCCAACGCGTCCGCGCCTTGGGTGGGGGTGAGCGCATCGCTGATCGCGCCGGTCACGGCCAGACCCAGCGCCTGCCCGATGAGGTTGTTGAAGAACAGCGCAATGGCCACCGCAAAGCCCCGGCTGGCCGGCTCGACCGAGGCCTGGATGCCCGACATGATCCCCGCCTGACTGGCGACATAGATCGCATAGGCAAGGCCGAACCAGCCAAGGAAGGTGGTGAAATCCTGCGATGTCAGGCTCAGCGCCAGCGGCACCACACAGCCAAGGCTCGTCACCCCCGGCAGCCATCCGCGCCAGCGTTCGTCGCGCAGCGTCAGCCAGTGCGTGACATAGCCGCCAAGGATCGGCCCCGGTATGCCGCCAAGGAAGAAGGTCAGGCCGAGATAGAGCCCGATGCTGCCCGTCGAAATGCCGAACTGGCGCAGCATGATCGGCGCCATCCAGAAGGCCAGCGCATAGCCGATCATGATCTGCACCGCCCAGCCCAGCGCCAGACCCATGAACACGCGGTTGGTGACAAGGCTGCGGATCGTCTCCCCCAAGGGCTGCTGCGCCATGTCGGTGCCCGCCGGGGCAAAGCGCCCGCGCACCGGCTCGCGCATGGTGAGGTAGATGATCGCACCCAGCACCAGACCCGGCAGGCCCATCAGCACAAAGGCCCAGCGCCAGTCGAACGCCTCGGCCAGCTGCCCGCCGATCAGCAGGCCGCCTGCCGTGCCCATGCTGGCCCCGATGGTCAGGAACCCCATCGCCTTGGCAAGTTCGCTGCGGGTGAAATAATCGGCCACAAGGCTTTGCGAGGAAGGGCCCGAACAGCCCTCGCCCACACCCACCCCGGTGCGCGCAAGGAACAGGGTCCAGAACCCCGTCGCCAGCCCGCAGGCCGCCGTCATCAGGCTCCAGAAACTGATCGCGCAGGCCACGATCGTGCGCCGCGTCGATCGGTCCGCCAGCCGCGCCGCAGGGAAGCCCGCCAGCACATAGATCACCGAAAACGCAGCCCCGCCCAGCAGCCCCAGTTCGGTATCGGAGAGGGTGAAGGCAGCCTTGATGTCCTCGACAAGGATCGAGAACACCAGCCGGTCAGCCACGCTGAACGCGCTCGTCAGCGTCAGCAAGCCAAGCACATACCAGCGGTATGCGCCGGGCCGCGCGTCAGGCGTGCCCTCCTTAATGGTGAGGCCTTGCGTAAAGGCCATTGTCCACCGGGATCGTCAGACCATTGAGGAAGCGCGCTTCATCCGAGGCAAGGAACAGCACGCAGCCCGCCACATCCCTGGGGTGGCCCAGCGCATCCATCGGCAAGGGGCCTTCGGGGATGTCCATCGGCTTTTCGCCTGCGCGCCCCGATACGCCCATCACCATCGGCGTCTCGATCCCTCCGGGCGCCAGCGCGTTGACGCGGATACCGTAGCCCCGGTCCTGAAAATCGACCGCAAGGCTGCGGGTCATGCCCGCAATCCCGGCCTTGCACGCAGCATAGGCGGGGATGTTGCCATAGCCCATCAGCGCCGCGGTCGATGCCATGTTGATGATCGAGGAGCCCCCGCCGCCGACGCTGAGGTGGCGGTGCTTCATCAGCGGCACGGCATATTTGCACCCCAGAAACGTGCCGACCACGTGGATATCGAGATGCAGGCGGAAGTGGGCAAGGCTGCAATCCTCGATGCTCTCGAAGATCACATTGCCGGCATTGTTGACAAGGATATCGAGCCCGCCATGGCGTTCCTCGACCGCGCGCATCACCTCGATCCACTGGTCTTCGCAGGTGACATCGAGCGCCATCGCATCGCCGCCGATGCTGTCTGCCACCTGATGCGCAAGTTCGGCATCGCGGTCGGTGACGATCACCTTGGCGCCTTCACGCGCCAGCACCTCGCAATCGGCCTTGCCCAGCCCCATTGCCCCGCCTGTCACGAGCGCAACCTTGCCCGCTACCCGTCCCGCCATCCTGCTCTCTCCCGAAAGGTCTGTTTTATGGGGGCCAGCCTATCGGGAGGGCGGCGCGCTGCCACTGTCGAAAGCGCGAGGGCGCCAAGGGCCGCGCACCATGTATTCTCGCAGGCCCGGGGAGAAGCGCAGATGATGGACGCGGCCGAAGTCGAACGCCTGAAGGCGATGATGGAATGGGAAGGCCGCCGCACCGCGCCGCCCGAAGGCTTTCCCGCCCTGCCCGACATGCCGGCGGGCCGATATACCAGCCCCGAATATTTCGCGCTCGAACAGCAGCACATCTTCCGCAAGAGCTGGCTGTTTGCCGGGCACATGGACGAAATACCGGAACCCGGCTGCTATATGCGCTGGCACAATGCGGGCGATCCGATCGTGATCGTGCATGGCATGGACGGGGTGGTGCGCGCCTTCCACAACACCTGCCGCCATCGCGGCGCGCCGGTGGTGACCGAGGATCGCGGCAAATCCAGCCGGCTGATGTGCGGCTATCACAACTGGACCTACAAGACCGATGGCAGCCTTGTGGGCGTGCCGGAACGACGCGATTTTCCCGCCGATTTTGATCTGTCGTGCCGGGGCCTGCTGCTGGTCAGGTGCGAATTGTTCGGCAAGGTGATCTTCGTCAATTTCGACATGGCGGCGATGCCGCTGATCGACTGGCTCGGCCCTGTCGCGCGCGAGTGGGAGGAGTTCGCCTTTGACCGCATCCGGCTGGCCGCGCGGCACAGCTTCGAATTGCAGTGCAACTGGAAGGTCGCGATGGAGGCCAACATGGAGGTCTACCATGTGCCCTTCATCCACCCGGACACGGTGGCGCCGCTGGTGGACAGCACCCGCAACTTCAACACCATCTATCCCAATGGCCATGCCCGGATGCTTGCCCCGCCGCCGCGCACCACGAACCGCGAACACGTGCGCGCCATCGATACGCCGCCCGGCTGGCAGCAGATCGAAACCGTGGGCGAGCTGGGGCGCACCTGCACGCAAAGCTACACGCTGTTTCCCAACTGGGTCAGCCCGCTCAGCAACTACTTCGTGCCGCCGCTGGTGTTCTGGCCGACATCATTGAACACCACCCGGCTGGAACTGGTGACAATGGCGCTCGACTGGGGCGATGAACCCGCGCCCGATCTGTGGACCTTCCCCGATGCCACCCAGCCGGGCGGGCGGCAGATGAGCCCGATCATCCTTGAAGACACGCAGTTTGGCGAAGCGATCCAGCATTCGATGCAGGGCTCAGCCTTCCGATCGGTGCCGCTCTCCTATCAGGAAGCGCGGATCTATTCGTTCCATCAGAGCCTCGATGCGATGATCGGGGAGGGCAATGTTCCGGCGCATCTGAGGGTCGAAAAGGTGATCGGGCCGGACTGGGTATGGCCCAGCGATCCGCGCACAGCGCAGATGCAGCGCGAAGCCGCCGCGGCCCGCAAGACAGCCGCATGACGTTACGGCATCGTGGTTTTTCAGGCGATGTTGCGCGAATGTCGCAGTTTGGAAGGTTCACTATCGCTTTTGCTGATGGCGCCTGCGCCGCGCCGCCATACACCTGCCACACATACCCAAAGGCGTGAGGAGAGACGCGCCGGGCGGTTGGGGAATAACGGGGCACGCAGGGGAGCTGCGGCCCGATGGGGAGAGAGGACCATGAACACATTTCGTGCCCGAATGGCGAGCCGTGCCGGTCTGCGCCGCGCGCTGTTGTGCGGGGCTGCGCTGAGCAGCCTTGCCGCAATGCCGAGCGCGGCCTTTGCGCAGGAAGCCAATGAGCCCGAGGTCAACAACGACAACGTGATCGTTGTGCAGGCCCGCCGTCAGAACGAAACGCTTCAGGAAGTCCCCGTCACCGTTACCGCCATCGGCGGCGCGACGCTGGAACGTTACAGCATCGATCAGGTGGCCGATTTCACCAGCCGCGTGCCGACGCTGAACGTGCAGGTTGGCGGTTCGGGTTCGGGCGGCCAGCTGTCCTTGCGCGGGGTGGGTTCATCCAACATTTCGGCGGCCTTCGATTCCGCGGTCGCGTTTGAATATGACGGCGTCGTGGTCTCGACCATGCGCATGGTGCAGGCCGGCTTCTTCGATGTCGAACAGGTCGATGTGCTGCGCGGCCCGCAATCGCTGTTCTTCGGCAAATCGGCGACCGCAGGCGTGCTGTCGCTGCGGTCTGCCAACCCCACCTCCAGCTGGGAAGTCGGGATGCGCGGCTCCTATGAATTCGAGGAGAAGGGCTACCTGCTGTCAGGCTACATCTCCGGCCCGATCAGCAACACGCTGGGCATCCGCCTTGCCGCGCAGTTCAACGATATTGACGAATTCCAGCTGCTCCAGCCGAACACCCCGGCGGTCAACCAGAAGCGCGGGCTGACCGACTTCATCGGCCGCCTGACACTCGACTGGAACCCGTCTGACCGGTTCCGCGCCAACTTCAAGCTGCAATACACCAAGAACGAAAACGATGGCGCAATCGGCACGGCGGAAATCAACTGCGGCGCCAATGGCGTGGCGGATTCGGTATACCTGCTGCAAGGCGGGCTGCAGATTCCGGCGGGCTATGACTGCAACGTCAAGGATCAGCGTTACTTCCTGATGGACGCAGCCCCGCAGCTTGCCGCGCGCGTGCCGGGCAATTCGCCCGCGGCAGGCCGCAACGGGGTGCCTTTCGGCGAGACCGAAATCTGGTTCGGCCGCCTCCAGTTCGATCTCGACCTGTCGGACTCGCTGGCCCTCACTTCGGTGTCGGGCATCCTCAACATGGATGCGATCGACTTCGACTGCTATTCCTATGGCGGCCGCTTCCCCAACGGGCAGGGCGGGTTCATCCCCGGCGGTGCGGGCTGTTCGGATCCGATCAACAAGCTTGAACAATACAGCCAGGAACTGCGGCTTGCCTCGGACTTCGACGGGCCGATCAACTTCATGCTCGGCGCCTTCTACGAAGACCGCACCTTCACCTTCGACACCGCGCAGCAGGGGGTGAACATCTCCTTTGCCGGCGCCGATCCCACCCTGCCGCTGCTGGGCGGCGGCGTGGCGCAAGGCACGGGCTTCACCTATGACTGGGACAAGACCCACCTCACCAAGACCGAAGCCCTGTCGTTCTTTGGCAGCGTGATGTGGGACATCACCGAACAGCTGGAACTTTCCGGCGGTGTGCGCTGGACCGATGAACGCAAGGTGCAGACCATTTCGGTGCCCTATGTCCACAACCTGCTGGCCTATGTCTCGGCGGGCGGCGGCCTGTTCCGCCCGAGCCCGGCGTTCCTGCAGAGCGGATACTTCTCGGGCCCGATCGAATTCAACGACGACAATTTCTCGCCCGAGGTAACGCTGCGCTACAAGGCGACTGACGACATCAACGTCTTCGCCTCGTTCAAGACCGGCTTCAAATCGGGCGGGATCGACAACTCGGCGCTGCCTTCGAACAGCCTCAGCCAGGCGGCGGCAACCGGCGATTTCAGCTCGCTGATCTTCAGGTCGGAAGAGGCGATCGGCGGCGAAATCGGCATCAAGTCGCAGTGGGCTGACCGCACCTTCACCCTGAATGCGACCGCCTACCAATACGTGTTCAAGGATCTGCAGGTGCAGAACTTCAACGCCACGACGGTGCAGTTCATCACCAGCAACGCCGGCGAGCTGACCACCAAGGGTGTCGATTTCGAAGCCAACTGGATCACCCCGGTCGATGGCCTGCGCTTCAGCGCGAACCTGTCTTACCTCGATGCGCAATACACCGCGCCCTTCCTCCAGCCCGGCGGCGCTGGCGGCACGATCGACCTCAATGGCCGCAGGGGCAGTCAGGCGCCCGAGTGGGCCGGCAACATTGCCGCCGACTGGACCATCCCGCTCAGCGACAATCTCGAACTGTTCCTGTCGGGGAACGCCGCCTATAATGATGGCTACATCACCGACGAAGCTGCGCTGAACGATTATGTCCAGCCGAGCTTCTGGCTGCTCGATGCCAATGTCGCCATCGGCCATCCGGACGGCAACTGGAAGCTGTCGCTGATCGCGCAGAACCTCACCGACGAGATCTTCACCATCACCACCGGCGGGCGTCCGTTCCTGCCGCCGGGCGGCGACGATTTCGTGATGACCCAGAACCGGGGCCGTCAGGTCTTTGCGGAAATCAGCTTCCGCTTCTGATCGGGTTCAACAGGGGAAGCATGGGGGGGCGGGCCAGCAATGGCCTGCCCCCTTTCGCTTTGCCAAAAGTGAGCATTGCCGCCGAGGCACGCCGGGAGGATGCTGCCCGCCAAAGGACACCCGGGAGGAACAGTGATGTCACGCGAAACGCTGGTCGAAATGACCCGCAATCTGATCGCCCATGGCGCGGCCGACACGATGGAATATGCCGATGATGTGGTGCGCATTCCGGCCAGCGCCTATACCGACGAAGCCCTGTTCGAGACCGAGAAGAAGCAGATCTTCCGCCGCCTGCCGCTGATGGTTGCACCTTCATGCGAGCTGCCCAATCCGGGCGACTTCAAGGCGATGGACATCTGCGGCGTGCCGCTGCTGCTTTCCCGCCAGAAGGACGGGAGCATGGGCGCCTTCCTCAATATGTGCACCCATCGCGGCAACCCACTTGCGGCTGGCTGCGGCAATGCCAGCCGCTTTACCTGCGGCTATCACGGCTGGACCTTCAAGGCCGACGGCGACCTGATCGGCGTCGCGAGCCCGCAGGACTTCGGCAAGATCGACAAGAGCCAGCACTGCCTCACCAAGTTCCCGGTCTACGAGAACGCGGGGCTGATCTGGGTGACGCTCGATCCGCAGTCCAAGCTGTCGATCGCGGACTATCTGTGCGGCTATGACGAGCTGCTGAAGGCCTTCGAGTTCGAAGGCTGGACGCTGTTTTCCCAGCGCACCCTGCCCGGGCCGAACTGGAAGACCGCCTATGACGGCTATCTCGATTTCTACCACTTGCCGGTGCTGCACAAGGACACCTTCGGGGCGGATTTCTACAACCGCGCCAATTACTTCGCCTTCGGCCCGCACCAGCGCCTCTCGACCCCGTCGAAGTTCGCGATCAAGGTGCAGGGGGATGACGATCAGCAGATGGATCTGGAGGCGATGGCCGACGACCAGCTGCCGCAGGAGGTGCTGGTGCAGGGCGTGTGGACGATCTTCCCGCACATCTCGATCGCCAGCTTTTACGGCGGCGGCCAGCGCGGGGCGATGATCAGCCAGCTGTTCCCCGGAGCGACCGTGGGCGAGAGCTTCACCACCCAGTTCTACGTCATGGAAAACCAGCCCGAGACCCCCGAACAGGTCCAGGCCGCGCACGACCAGTTCAACTTCCTCGAAATCGTGGTCCGCGACGAGGATTACGCCACCGGCAAGCGCCAGCAGCAGGCGCTCGCGTCAGGCCTCATGAAAGAGGTGCTGTTCGGCAAGAACGAGAAGGGCGGACAGGTCTTCCACCAGTGGGTGGAGCGGTTGGTGAACGCCAGCGACGATGATCTGGTGGAGATTTTCGCGCAGGAACAGCGGCAGGCCGCGGAGTAGGCAAGCGGGCACAGTCCGGATCGGCCGGAAGCGGGTTGATCGGCGAAGGGCGGCTTACCGATCCCTTCGCCGCCGCATCAAGCATCGGCTGATGGCGAAAATTCAGTCATCGTCCAGCAGTTCGGCCGCATAAGAGGGGGTCATCCATGCCTTCGCGATATTGGAGATCTGGACAGTCAGCCCAAGGATGAACAGGCCCGCCGCCTGCCATTCCTCCGGGCGGTCGGGATACCACATGCCCTGATCGGCGAGCGGGCCCAGCAGCATCATCCATAACCCGACCAGAACACACGGCACGAATGCGCCGATCGCCATCGCTTTCCAGAATACGCCCCATTCGCGCTCATCGAGCGGGGCTTTGCCGCGCTTCTGGTATTCCACGATTCCGGAATGCGTGGTCGACATTATGAGTGCGCCGAACACCAGGCCGGGGCCGGTATCGCCTTGCGCAGTCAAAACCAGCCCCGCGCTCCCGGCTGCCATGAACACCAGATTGGCAAGGATCGACAAGCGCGGGGCGGCCCCGTTCTCGGCATTGGCGTCGATCGTTGCAGCCGCGAGCCGGTCGAGCCGCTCGATCACCTTATTGCCTTCATAAGCCATCATGCGCGTCCCTTCTGCATCTGTGGCATCCACCTGAATGCCTTCAATCTTCGTCCATCAGGTCCCCTGAATAGGCTGGAGTCTGCCAAGCAGCGGCGATGTTGGTGATCTGCAACGTCAGTCCGATCACGAAGAAGCCAAGCGCGTGCCATTCCTCGGGAGCCTTGGGGGACCACATCCCCTGATCGGCGAAGGCGCCAAGCAGCATGAACCAGACGCCGATCAGCACGACGGTCAGGTAGCTGCCGACCGCCCCGGCGCTGGTCGCGACCGCGCGTTCGCGTTCATCGGGTTGCTGCGTGTCCGTGCCGTTCCGCACGCGCACGATCAGCGAATGTGCGCTCGCCCAGATCATTGCCGCGAAAGCGACCCTGGGCCCCGCCTTGAGACCTTGTGCCGCCATGAAAAGGCCCGCCACGCCAGCCAGCACAAGGCCCGCATTGACGATCATGGACATCAGCGGCCCGGTCAGCGCCAGATTGCGCGGGCGCGCAACCAGATGCCCTATCCGCTCGGTCGCCAGGTTCTTTCCGTAAGCCATCATGCGCGTCCCTTCTGCAAAGCCTGCGAAAGCGAGGGGAATGGTTCGAACGAGAACAGCAGTTCGACCGAAACGCCGAACAGTTCGGCAATCGCCAGCGCCAGTTCGAGGCTGGGCTTGTAATCGCCGCGCTCAAGGAAGCCGATTGTCTGGGGGTTGACCCCGACAGCTTCCGCAAGCTCGCGCCGGCTCATCCCGGCATCGGCCCGAAACATGGCGATTCGATTGTGAATTTCCCTCGACATGCGAGCATCATCCACGATTCGTTGTGTTTACGCAACAAAAATATGGAATTCATGCGCATTGCCGGCGCGGCGCCGATCTATCCCGCTGCGCCTGTTGCTTGAGCGACGCTGCCGCCGGCTAACCGGCACGCTCGCCAACGCAGAGCCTTCCAATCAGGGCCCCACTTCAAAGCGGCCGCATTTGGCCGAAACGGGCCAGACGCCGCCATCCCCCAAATCGTCTCCCCGGCCTGCCCCGGCGCAGGCCGGGGATCCGGGACCACGCTGCCTTTTTCGCCTCCGATAGCGAAGGAAAGCGGGGTCCCGGTTCAAGCCCGGGAAGACGAGAGAGCGAAAGTCCGGTCTGGGGCCGCTGGATCCCCGCCTGCGCAGGGATGACGATGGAGGTTACCCGAAGGCCGGGCGGTAATTGCTCTCGCCCCAATCCTGCTTCCTGGTCCACTCGCCCATCGTCTCCAGCTTGCCCTCCAGTTCGGGGAAGCGTTCGTAGACGTGGTCCATGTCGACCGCGAAGGGGCGGGTGGGCGCGGTGTTGTTGTATTCGTAGAAGTCCTCGATGCCCTTGGCGAATTCGGCGCGCATCGCCTCGGGCATGGTGTCCCCGGCGGCCTCGACCAGATAGCGGCCGAATTCGGCAGGGGAGCAGGGATCATACCTGATCTCCTTGCCCAAGGCCTCGCTGAGGCAGGCGGTCACCTGCTTGCCGACCAGCCGCTCGGGCCCGCCGATATTGAGCCAGGCGCCTTCCATGTCGGGCCGCTCAAGGCTCGCCAGCATGAAGCGGGCGACATCATCAAGGCTGATCCAGTTCGCCTCCAGCGCGGGGTTGTGCGGATACACATAGCGCCCCTCATTGACGATAAAGGGCCGCGCCCAGTTGGTCAGCAGGTTGTCCATGAACAGCACGCTGCCGAACACCGTTCCCGGTGCGCCGCTGCGCCACAGGGCGTTGATCCCGGCGGTGTTGCCCGCATAGGTGAAGGCGTCACCCGGCTTGTCGGGGATCCAGCTGGAAGTGTTCCACACCACCCGCTTGACCCCGAGGTGCGCGGCGACCTTGCCGACTTCGCCCACCAGATAGGCACGATCGGCGCGGGCTTGCAGCGGATGGGTGTAGAAGACGTAATCGCTGCCCTCCAGCGCGGCCTGAAATGTGGACGTGTCGTAAAGGTCCATCGGGCGCACCTCGACCCGCTCCACCCCTTCCACCGGCGCGCCCTCCAGCGCATCGGGGCGGCGCGAGATCGCGCGCACGTCATACCCCGCAGCCAGCGCCTGACGCACCTGCGCAAGGCCCTGCCGCCCGCTCGCGCCGATCACCGTGATAAGTGCCATAACCTGTCTCTCCCTTGTCTCTTATGGGGCAAGACTAGGAAGCGCCCCGCATGAAGGCACCGCGCCAAAATGATAGCGCAGGCCTGTGCGGCCCTAGCGAAAAGGCGAGGTTGCCGTAGCGGCGCTGCCGCCGGACAAGCCGTGCCATGGACAACCGTATCTGGCGCATTGCGCGCCGCCCCTGTGGCAATGATTTCGCCGCCGCGCTGGAACTGGTGGAGGAGGATTTCGCGCCCCTTGCCGATGGCCAGATCCGCATCCGCAACACCCACCTGTCGATGGACGCGGGCACCCGGATGTGGCTGACAGACCGCGAGGATGGCTATCAGCCACCGCTGCCGGTGGGCGGGCCGATGACGGGCCTGGTGCTGGGCGAGGTGATCGAAAGCCGGGCGGAGGGTTTTGATCTTGGCGATCTGGTGCGCGCCTTTGGCCAGTGGGCCGAAGTGAGCACGGTGGATGCGGCAATGGCAGGCGCGGTGCTGCTCGATCCGACCGTGGCCGACAGGCGCGCATGGTTCGGCCCGCTCGGCATGAACGGGTGGACCGCGCTGTGGGGCGTGGAGCGCACCGGCGCTGCCAAGCCGGGCGAGCGCGTGCTGGTATCGGCCGCAGCCGGGGCAACGGGGATCCTTGCGGTGCAGATCGCACGGCTGCTCGGCTGCGAGGCCTGGGGGATTGCGGGCGGGGCGGCCAAGTGCGCTTTTCTGACGGGCGAACTGGGGATTGCCGGGGCGGTTGATTACAAATCGGCTGCTCTGGCGGAGCAACTGGATGCGGCCGGCGGCTTTGGTGTCCATTTCGACAATGTCGGCGGGGCGCTGCTCGATCAGGTTCTCACCCGGATGAACCACTATGGCCGCATCGCGGTGTGGGGGCCTCTGGCCGGTTACAACGCCGGCACCCGCACGGCGCCGAAAGAATTCGATCAGGTGCTGATGCGCCGCCTGCGGATCGAGGGGTTCTTCTCGCCCGATTTCATGCACGAAGGTCCCGCCCTCACCCGGCG
>JAGKSZ010000174.1 GCA_018991295.1 Porphyrobacter sp.
GGGCAGGCAGGGGCGGCACCGGCAGGACTTCGAGAATCGGACGCAGGCGTTCAAAACCGATATCCTCGCCCGGCAGGCGGCCTTCGTCCCACACGATCCCCATCACCTTGCGCGGGCCGAGCGGGGCCATCACCACGCTGCCGGGCGGCGCGGTGACGCCATCGGGCAGCCGGTAATCCAGCGGGCCCAGCGCGGCGTGCAAAACAAGGAGGCGCAAACGGTTCATCGCACAGTTATATGGAGAGCCGCATAGGCCAAGGGCAAGCTTGGAGACTGGACCAATGACCGCAATTGTCACGAACCGCCCCACCACTCGCAGAAGCCTGCTCGCCGGAGCGGCGGGCGGAGCGACAATGCTGCTGCTGCCCGGCTGCGCCAGCACGGGCGGCGGGTTCAGTCTGGTTGAGGCGGTGCGCCGGATGCTGCTGCTCGCCACTGAAAACGCCTTTGCGCGCCTGACCGCGCCGGGCGGGTTCTGGGATGAACAGGTGGCGCGGCTGGGCCTTGATACGGTGCTTGGCACGCGCGGCGATGTGCTCTCGCGCATCCTGACCTCGCAATTGTTCAAGGACCGGCTGGAGGAACGCTTCGCCGGTTTTGCGATTGACGCCAGTTACCGCGCCGCGCCGGTTGTGACCGATGCGATCCGGGTGATCGGGTTCCAGAACGCGGTTGATCTGGTGCGCGGCGGGCCGAGTGCGGCAAGCCTTTACCTCAGGCAGGAAGTGGGCGGCGCGCTGCTGGACGCCGTGGTGCCCGAACTGGGTGAGGCCCTGCGTCTCAGCCGCGATCCGCTGGTCGGGCAGGCGCTTTCGGCGCTGACAGGCGTGAATGTGGCGGGCGTTGCCGACCGCTTCGGCCGCCAGATCGATGATGCCATCTGGTCCGAAATCGGCCGCGAGGAAGCCGCAATCCGCGCCAATCCCGAGGCCACCCGCGATCCGGTGCTGATCGGCGTGTTCGGGCTGGGGAGCCGAATCTAGGGCGCGTAATTAGAAGCGGTAATTTACCGCCACCTGCGGCACATGGCTGATCCCGTCAGCACGGGCTGCGCGGGGCGAATACCACAGCAGATAACCTGGCTGGATTTCGAATCCGCCGCCCACGTCCGCTGCCACCGCGACCAGAAAGCGCACCTGTTCGGTCCCGTCAGGATCGCGCATCCGGCTGCGGGCCTGCAACACGCCGAACCATTCTGCAGAGCCGATCAGTTTGACCTTTTCTGACGCCTCGTGGCTGTATTGCACCCGTTGGCGGATGCGCAGTTCAGTGCGGTCTGCACCCGGGAACATGCGCTGTTCGAATCGGGTGCGCACATCCCAGCCGCCCTTGATGAAGCGCAATTGCTGGTGCGGGCGAAATTCGGTCTGCCCGCCGGTTTCGAACACAGCAAAGCCGCCGCCCAGCCGCAGTGTGTTGTCGGCAAAGCCCTGTTCCACTGTCACCCGGATGGTCTGCTGGTCAGGTCCGATTCGGGCAGAACAGGCGCGCAGCGATGTATCGATTACCAGGAACACATCCTCGCCCAGATTGCCCCGCGCAAAGCCTGTCAGCCAGAATTGCGCATCTTCATCGGCAGCAAGCGCACTCGATGGTTGCCAAGCGCAACCGAGGGCGGCAAGCAGCATCGCAATTCGGGCAGGCGTAATCGGCATGCGGGTGGATTAGTCCTGCACGGCGGCACCCGCCAACGCACAAAACCTTGGAGTGACCCCATGAAATTCTTCGTCGACACCGCCGAGATCGAAGCGATCCGCGATCTTGCCGCCACCGGCCTGCTCGATGGGGTGACGACCAATCCCTCGCTGATCGCCAAATCGGGGCGGGACTTCAAGGAAGTGACTGCGGAAATCTGCGGGATCGTGGATGGCCCGGTCAGCGCCGAAGTGGTGGCGCTGGATCACGCCACGATGATGAAAGAGGCCGAAGTCCTGCGCAAGATCGCCGACAATGTCTGCATCAAGGTGCCGCTGACGGTCGATGGCCTCAAGACCTGCAAGGCGCTCTCATCCGAAGGCACGATGGTCAATGTGACGCTGTGCTTTTCGGCCAATCAGGCGCTGCTGGCGGCCAAGGCAGGGGCGAGCTTCATTTCGCCCTTCGTCGGGCGGCACGATGATAACGGCTTTGACGGGATGGACCTGATCGAGGACATCCGCCTGATTTACGACAACTACAATTTTGCCACCGAAATCCTCGTCGCATCCGTGCGGCACACCACCCACGTGCTGCAGGCCGCCAAGATCGGCGCTGACGTCATGACTGCGCCGCCGGCCGTGATCCACGCCCTGTTCAAGCACGTGCTGACTGACAAGGGCATCGAAGGCTTCATGGCCGATTGGGCCAAGACGGGGCAATCGATCCTTTAAGATGGCTGACCAGTCCCCGCTCGATCTGTTCAAGCAGGCGCTCACCGGCGCATCCCGCGCGATTGCGCGCGATGCGGAGGTTGAAGTCGCGTGGAGCGCGGATGTGCCGGGCTCTGCGGGCAACCGCTTCCGCGTCCCGCTGCCGGGGCGCGATCTGCCAGCCGATCAGGTGCGCGAGGCGCGGGGCTTTGCCGATAGTTTCGCCTTGAAGCTGCGCCACCACAATGCCGCGCTCCACGCCCGCTCTGCCCCACCCGAACCCATTGCGCGGGCCTGCTATGACGCGATCGAGCAGGTGCGTTACGAGGCGCTTGGCGCGAACCGCTTTGGCGGCATCCGCGCCAATCTCGATGCGGCGACCGAACTGCGCACGGCGGGCGACAAGATCGTGCGTGCGCAGAATTCCGCCGAGGTGCCGCTCCAGACCGCGCTTGCCCTGCTGGTGCGCGAGGCGCTGACGGGCGAACCCGTCCCCGCAAAGGCGCAGGGCGGGATCGAGCTGGTGCGCGATTTCCTTGAGGAAAAGGTCGGCGGCGATTTTGCCGCGCTGGCCGAGACAATTGGCGATCAGGAAGCCTTCCAGCGCCTTGCGCTCGATATGCTGCGCGAACTCGATCTCACCCGCCCCACCGAAGCGCCCGATGAAAGCGATTCGGACGAGGCTGACGAGGACGATGGCCCTGACGATCAGAACGAGGGTGAGGACGACAATCAGGGCGAAGGCGATCCGCAAAGCGCCGAAATGGCCGGCGACATGGCCGAAGGCGAGGGCGAGGGGGAGCAATCCTCCGAAACCCAGACCGATAGCGACATGGCCGAAGGCGAACCCGGCGATGATAGCGACGCGGCCAATGCGCCCGTCCGCCCCAACCGTCCGCAGGCTGAAATTCCGGCAAGCGTGGATTACAAGGCCTTCACCACCCGTTTCGATGAAGAAGTCGCCGCGCCCGACCTGTGCGACGCGGAGGAACTGGACCGCCTGCGCGCCTATCTCGATAGCCAGCTGACCGGCCTTCAGGGCGTGGTCACGCGCCTTGCCAACCGCTTGCAGCGCCGCCTGATGGCGCAGCAGAACCGCAGCTGGGACTTCGATCAGGAAGAAGGCGTGCTCGATGCCGCGCGGCTGGCCCGCGTCATCATCTCGCCCGGCACGGCATTGAGCTACAAGGTCGAGCGGGACGTCGAGTTCAAGGATACCATCGTCACGCTCTTGATCGACAATTCGGGATCAATGCGCGGACGGCCGATCAGCATCGCCGCGATCAGCGCCGACATTCTGGCGCGCACATTGGAGCGCTGCGGCGTGAAGACCGAAATTCTCGGCTTCACCACCCGCGCATGGAAGGGCGGGCAAAGCCGCGAGGCATGGCTCGCCGATGGCAAGCCGCAGAACCCCGGCCGCCTCAACGACCTCCGGCACATCATCTACAAACAGGCAGACGAGCCATGGCGCCGCGCGCGCCGCAATCTGGGCCTCATGATGCGCGAGGGCCTGCTGAAGGAAAACATCGACGGTGAGGCGCTGATCTGGGCGCATTCCCGCCTGCTCTATCGTCCGGAAGAACGCCGCATTCTGATGGTGATCTCCGACGGCGCGCCGGTCGACGATTCGACCCTGTCGGTGAACTCGGCGGGTTATCTGGAGGCGCACCTGCGCTCTGTGATCGAGTGGATCGAGAAGGTTTCTCCCGTCCAGCTGGTCGCCATCGGCATCGGCCACGATGTCACGCGCTACTATCGCCGCGCGGTGACGATCATGGATGTCGAGCAATTGGGCGGCACGATCATGGAGCAGCTCGCTGAACTGTTCGAGGACGAAAAGGGCGTGAAGGGGCGGCGTTGATCCGCCGCCGGTCGCGCAATCCCGATTGACGAATCCTGCGCGGTGGCCGATGTTGCGGCAGAGGTCGCAAAGGGGTCATCCGCTTGTTTTCACTGCTTCTGGCTGCCGCGTTGCAGCAGGCCGCGGCGGATGTGCCGCCCGCGCCCGATTCGGCTGAGGCGGTCAACGCTGAGCTTGCCGCCCCGGCACCCGCCGATCCCGCGCCAGTCATTGCGCTGCCCGCCGCAACGCCGATCATCATCGCGGTCGATGCCGAGCTGGGATCGAAGATCAGCGCCACCGGCCAGATGTTCCCGATCCGCCTCGCCAAGGCGGTGGTGGTCGATGGGGTGGAGGTCCTGCCCGCTGGGATCACCGGCGAAGGTCAGGTCGTCCACGCCAAGAAGGCAGGGCTGGCAGGGGCTGCGGGCGAACTGGTGCTGGCCGCGCGTTACCTCGATTACAACGGTCGCCGCATCGAACTGCGCAGCTTCCGTTTCATGGAAGCGGGCGAAACCTCGCTTGGCAAGGGGCAGGACAATACCGGCATGTCCAACATGACCACCGCGATTGCAGGACCCATCGGGTTCTTCATCGGCGGGGGCAATACCAATGTCCTGCCGGGCACCATCGCCAACGCCAAGACCCGCAATGTCGAGGTCTTTGCAGCGCCCGCAGCCGCGCCTGCGCCGCCGGAAAATCCTTGAAACCAAAGCCTTAATACACAAGCGGAGTGAATGCCATGAAGACTATGTTTGCCGCCCTCGCCGTTGCGGTTGCCGCGCCGGTTGCCATGATCGCCGCCGCGCCTGCCGCGCTGGCGCAGAAGGCCGAAGGCGAGGT
The DNA here is from genome assembly GCA_018991295.1 of Porphyrobacter sp. Classification (GTDB taxonomy): domain Bacteria; phylum Pseudomonadota; class Alphaproteobacteria; order Sphingomonadales; family Sphingomonadaceae; genus Erythrobacter. The sequence goes on from JAGKSZ010000174.1 coordinate 5,035, forward strand.
CACCACCCCCGCCCCGCCGCCGGGCAAGGGCCAGGTCCTGTTCTACCGCACCGGCGGCCTCAGCGGCGCTGCACTGGGCTGCGCGGTGTTTGATGTGGGGGCCGAAGACAAGCTCTCCTCGCTTGGCGCAGGCAAGTATTTCATCCTCGTCTCCGATCCCGGCCCGCGCAGCTTCACGGTCAAGTCGCTGGAAACCAAGGACGCGCCGACCCTCGAAATCGAAGAAGGCGAGACCCAGTTCGTGCGCTGCAAGATCAAGACCGGCTTCATGTCGGGCCGCGCCGATATCGGCCCCAGCACCGAGACCGAGTTCCGCACCAAGCACAAGAACCCCAAGCTGGTGGATGCCGAAGATATGTCGGCTGCGGTCAAGGCGACCAACTACCCCCGATCTGCCGCTTTGGCGCTTGAAAGAAAAACGCGGGGCTGCTGGCGATTTTGTCGCTTGCAGCCCCGCTGCTTTGAGCGGCAAGACGCAAAGCTGCATCACAGCCAGCAAAGACAGGTCCCATGAACGTCACCCAAGCCGTTACCACCCGCCGCTCGATCCGCGCCTTTCTTGACAGGCCGGTGGATCTCGAAACCATCACCCGCGTGATGGACACCGCGCGCTGGGCGGCTTCGGGCTGCAATTACCAGCCGTGGGAGGCGAGCATTGTCACCGGCCAGCCATTGAAGGACCTGCAGGCGAAGATCATCGCCAACGGTCCGGGGCCTGCCGAATATGACTGGGCCGCGCCCGGGCAGGAGGAAGCCTACAAGAAGCGGCTTGATGGCGTGTCGGCGGGCATGTTCGGCGCGATGGGCATCGCCCGCGATGATGGCGCAGGGCGCATGGCGGCGATGGCCAAGAACGCCGTCAGCTTCGATGCACCCGCCGTGCTGTTCGTCTATTTCCCGCGCCTGATGAAGGAGCCGCAGTGGTCGGATGTTGGCATGTGGCTCCAAACCATTGCCCTGCTGCTGCGCGAAGAGGGGCTGGATTCCTGCTTTCAGGAGTTCATGGCGCTGTACGCGGGCACGATCCGCGAGTTTCTGGGCCTCGATCACGAACGCTACATGTTCTTCTGCGGCATGGCGATCGGCTATCGTGATCCGGAGGCGCCGGTGAACAATTTCCAGCGTGAGCGCGTGCCGCTGGGCGAACAGGTGAAGTTCATCGGGTTCGACTGAGGCGACTTGCGCGAGGGTGAGGGATTGGGGCAAAGGCCCCGCCCATGACCGACGTCGCCCCAAAGCCAAAGTTGCAGCTGTTCAACTCGCTCACCCGCGAGCTGGAACCCTTCGTCCCCGTCCACCCCGGCGAGGCGCGCGTCTACACCTGCGGGCCGACGGTCTATAACTACCCCCACATCGGCAATATGCGCGCCTATGTGTTTGCCGATGTGCTGGGGCGCACGCTTTCATGGAAGGGCTACAAGCTCACCCACGTCATCAACATCACCGATGTCGGCCACCTCACCGATGATGCAGATAGCGGCGAGGACAAGATGGAGAAAATGGCTGCGGCGCAGGCGCAGTCGATCTGGGACATCGCGGAACACTACAAGCAGGCCTATTGGGCCGATGTGCGCGCATTGAACATCCGCCAGCCGGCGCAGTGGACGGTCGCGACCGACTATGTCCCGCAGATGATCGAGTTTGCAAAAGGCATCGCCGGCAAGCACTGCTACGAGCTTGAAAGTGGGCTCTATTTCGATGTGTCGACCGTGGCCGATTATGGCCGGCTGGCGCGTGCGCAGACGGAAGAAGGTGAGGGCCGGATCGAAGCGGTCGAGGGCAAACGCAACGCGGCTGACTTTGCGATCTGGCGCAAGACGC
>JAGKSZ010000175.1 GCA_018991295.1 Porphyrobacter sp.
GGTATGGGCAATTGCGGGGTCGGCTTGGCCCCCGGCCGCCGCGCCGATCACGAGATGCTCATCAACGTCATGGAAGGCGTGGAGGACATCCCCGGCGTCGTCATGACCGAAGGACTGCCCTGGGATTGGGAGACTTTTCCCGAATATCTTGAAACAGTTGCCGCCGGTAAGCGGGATATTGATGTCGCCGCCTACCTGCCCCATTCGCCCCTGCGGGTCTATGCCATGGGTGAGCGCGGCGCGGCCCGCGAGGTGGCGAGAGGCGAGGATCTCGCGCTGATGCGCCGCCTTACCGCCGAAGCGATGCGGGCCGGCGCGATCGGCTTTGCCACTTCGCGGCTCTCGATCCACAAGACCGCTGACGGGCAAGCGATCCCGACCTTCGATACCGACATTGCCGAACTTGAAGCGATCACCCGCGGCATGGCCGATGCAGGGGCGGGGACCTTTCAGGTGGTGCTCGATGCCTTTGTCGGGTGGGACAAGGAATATGAGGTTATCGAAAGGGTTATCGCCGCAAGCGGGCGCCCGGCAACCTTCACCCTCGCCTCGGGCAATGATGCGCCGCCGCGCTGGCGCCGGGTGCTGGAGATGCTGGAGCGCACCAATGCCAGCGGGGGCGTGGCCCATGCGCAGGTCATGCCGCGCCCGATTGGTCTGATCGCGGGGCTGGAGCTGACAGTGCATCCCTTCGTGCTGTGCCCAAGCTGGGAAAAGATCGCGCACCTTTCGATCCCGGAACAGGTCGCGGCAATGCGCGATCCGGCCCTGCGCGCCGCGCTGATTTCCGAGGATTTCACCCCCGGCCATCCCTTCAACGAGCTGGCGCGCAACTGGCGCTGGCTGTTCCCGCTCGACAACCCGCCCGACTATGCCCCGCCCGCCCACATGAGCATGGCCGGGCAGGCGGAGCTGCGCGGGTGCACCCCGCAGGAGGTCGCCTATGACCGGCTGCTGGAGACAGACGGGCGCGGGTTGTTCCTCGCCGCGCTTGGCAATTACGAGAATGCCAGCCTCGCCAGCGCGCACGAAATGCTGCGCCACCCCTATTGCGTCCCCGGCCTGGGCGATGGCGGCGCGCATTACGGGGCGATCTGCGATGCGAGCTATTCGACCTACCTGCTGACCGAATTCGTCCAGAAGGGCGGCCCGCTCAAGCTGGGGTTGGCAGAGGCGGTGCACATGCTGGGGGCCAAGGCGGCGCGGGCGGTGGGGTTTGCCGATCGGGGGACGCTGAAGGTCGGCGGCCGGGCTGACCTCAACGTGATCGACCTTGATGGCTTGCGCCTTCATCTGCCTGAAATCGTGCACGATCTGCCCGCAGGCGGGCGCCCCCCGCACCAGCGGGCGAGCGGCTATGAAGCGACCATTGTTGCCGGCGAGGTGATCCGCCGCTTTGACGAAAGCACTGGGGCACGGCCCGGCAAGCTGGTGCGCGGGAGCGGATACCGGGCGGCGGCCTAGCGCGGCGGCGCAGGAACGGCGGCGAACAGCAGCCCGCTGCCCGCGTCAGGCACGGCCACGAAGCCTTGCGGCGCGGGCGTGGCCTTATCGACCTCGCCCACGATCCAGATGTGGGTGAACACCCCCTTCGGCAGCCTGGCGAGCGAGGTCGAGAGGCGCGGGCGATTGGGTGAAGGGCGGCAATCCTCGCGGACCACCAGATGCGAGGGATCGCGCACGAAGGGCTCGGCAGCCGGAAAGCGCACGCGCATGGGGTTGACGCCGGGTTGCTGCCACTGGTCGTTCACGAAGGCGCTCTTGCGGGCCATCGCTGCACCGGCAAGGTGATCGAGCGGGGCAAGCGCCCAGCGCGTGCGGCACGGCTTGACCGAGAAGAACACCACGCGCGCACCGTCGGGCAGCTTGTCCACCGCAGGCAGGGCCGCCTGCACCTGCCGGTCCTGCGCACGGTATGCCATCGCGGTGGTTGTCATCCGCACGCCGAAGAAGGCGAGTGCCAGCAATCCCGCCACCAGCAGCGCGCGCGAACCATGCCGAAGCGGCCCCACCGTCAAGAGTGCAGTCGCCAGCGCATAGGGGGCAAGGCGCATATCGGCAAAGGCCGATCCGAACACCCGGAACGGCAGGGCCAGGAAGAAGATCAGGCACAGCAGTGCAGCAATGCCAAGGCCGCCATTGATCGGCACCTTGCGGCTTGCCAGCATCCAGCCGAGCAGCGCCGTGATCGCTGCTAGCGAGGCCAGGTCGAAATCGCGCCAATAGGTGCGCAGGGGCGAAATCGCCCAGTTGAACTTGAACTGCCACGCCCAGCCCGACATCGCCGCGCCCGAGCTTTCCGCCCGCCAGATCACCATCGGCACCACCGGCAACAACAGCGGCCAGCACGCGGCGAGAATTTTCAGCACCGCGCGCAGCGGGTGCATCCGCGCCGCCCATACCTCGGCCAGCATTGTCGATCCGACGAGCAACCCGAGGAAGGCCCAGCCATAGGTGTGTGCCACCCAGATGGCTGCGCCTGCCGCGCCCAGCCACAGCAGCGCCAGCCCTTCGCGCCCGCTGCGCCGTAGTTTCAGCCATGCAGCGTAGGCCAGCAGCGCCAGCGCCATGCTGAGCGTGTAATTGATGAAGCCGTAGTTGAACGGGAAGCCGTAAAGAAACGGGATCGCCGCCAGCGCAAAGGGCGTCACCCGGCCATGCACGGCGCGGCTGACCGCAATAAGCCCGAGCGCGCCGAGCAGCTGGGTGAGGATCACCGTGGCCCGCACCGCACCTTCCACTCCCAGCAGCGGATGCAGCAATTGCACCAGCAGATCGCCGCCAAGGTTGCCGATCAGTTTCCACTCGAAAGTGAAATATGGTTGCAATCCGGGGCGCTGTGCCAACTCGGTCTGCACGGCATAGCGGCCAAGGTGGCCGTAAAGGTCGGTCAGCGGGGCAATCCCCACCACCAGCAGCGGGGCGAGCGCGGCAAGGCAACCCAGCACCAGCACCGGCCAGCGGTCGAGCCATTCGAAGGCATAGCGCACGCCGCCGATCGGCGCGGGCCGGGGGGTGGATGTGATGGTCATTCGGATGCTGCGGGCCTGAAGACGACGAATTGCGAAAGCAGGAAGAAAATCACCACATAGGCGCCAATCGCCGGCAGCTGCGCCAGCGCGCTGTCCTTGCCCAGCACCCCTTGCGCGGCAAACAGCACGGCAAGGTTGACCCCGTAGGCAAGCGCAAAGGCGGCGAGGAATTTGGCGACCTCACGCCCCTTGACTGCCCCGGTCACGCCAAACACGAAGCGGCGGTTGAGCGTGAAGGACAGGACCAGCCCAACGCCAAACCCGGCGGCGTTGGCCACCACCCCGTCAAGGCCGGCCCAAAGGCCGCCGAAGATCACCGCCCAGCCCACTGCCGAATTGGCAAGGCCGGTCAGCCCGAAACGCAGCAGGCGCGCAAGCATCGGTGCAGGAGTCCTCAGCGCGCAACGAGGCGGTATTGCGCACCCAGCGGCAGCCAGCCCAGCCCCCGCTCAAGCGGGCGCAGCGGCGCAGCGAAGGCCGGGAAGAACAAGGTCCACTTGAGGTCCACATCGGCAAAGCCCGCAAGCCGGAAGCGGCGGCGCATTTCCGGCGCGCTGATCAGCACCGCATTGGCATCGAAGGGGCAGGTGGCCACGGCGTGCCGGGTGAGCGGGTTCCACGGGTTATGCTCGAACAGGATGAAGCGGCCCTTGGGGCTCAGCGTCCGGCGGATTTCGGAAAGCAGCCGGATGTGGTCGGCTTCGGGGATGTGGTGGAACACGCAGGCGGTGAAGATCAGATCGAAACTGGCGTCCTCAAACGGCAGGGTCTGCCCGTCATAGCAGACGGTCTCCAGCGGGCGGATCGCCCGTGCGGCGCAGTGCGTGAGCGAACGCGAGGAAACATCGAGCGCGGTCAGCGCCGCATCCGGGAAGGCGCGCTGAAGATGAGCGACGCTATTGCCCCGCCCCGCACCGAAATCCATGATCCGCTGCGGCGCCGCGCCTGCGGCCGCCATCACCCGCGCCGCTTCGACCGCCTTGTATTGGGCGAAGAACTCCGGGTCCTCGCCGCTCAGCTTGACCGATTGCGCGTGCTGCGCGTCATATTCGTCAACGTAAGCGTCGAATTCAGCCTGCGACACGGATGCCCTCGCTGACCTTGCTTTCGGAGACAGATGCCGCCTCAGGCTCTTCGTTGGCAGCGATCGGGTGGCGGCGCACTTCGGAGATGATGAACAGCGGGCGGGCCTTGCCCTCCATGTACATCCGGCCAAGGTATTCACCGAAAACGCCCAGCACCAGCAGCTGCACGCTGCCCAGGATCAGCGTGAGCGCGGCAAGGCTTGCCCAGCCCTGCACCGCACCGCCCTGCATCCATGCCCATACCACCCACACCAGCGATGCCAGGCCAGCCAGGCCGAACAGCATCCCCAGATGCGAGGCAAAGCGCAGCGGCACGACCGAAAAGCTGGTGATCGCATCCACCGCCAGCGCGATCATCTTGCGCAAAGGATAGTTCGTCTCCCCCGCAAAGCGCGCATCGCGTTCATAGGGGAAGGCGGTCTGGTTGAAGCCGATGTAGCTGACGAGGCCGCGGATGAAGCGATACCGCTCGGGCATGGCGTTCAGCTGATCGACCACGCGGCGGGTCATCAGGCGGAAATCGCCGGTATCGCGCGGGATGTGGGTATCGACCATGCTCGCCAGCGTGCGATAGAACAGCGCAGCGGTGCCGCGCTTGAAAGCGGTTTCGCCGTGGCGCTTGACCCGCTGGCCATAGACCACGTCATAGCCTTCGCGCACCCGCTCCAGCATCGGCCCAAGCAGTTCGGGCGGATCCTGAAGATCGGCATCAAGCACGAAAATCAGCTCCCCGCGCACATGATTGAGCCCTGCGGTCAGCGCCAGTTGGTGCCCGTGATTGCGCGACAGGTTGATGGCGACGATGCGCGGATCATGATCGGCATGGCGGCAGATCGCGTTCCAGCTGCCGTCCTTCGAGCCATCATTGATGAGGATCAGCTCGTAGCGTTCACCGAAAATGGCATGGGAGGCCTTGGTAACGCGGTCGATCAGCGCATCGAGCCCGGCCTCCTCGTTATAGACCGGGATGACGACCGAGAGCTCGATAGAGCCGGGAAGATGAAGCGGAAGCTGCAAGTGATCAGTCCTCCTGAAGCTGCGAGAGAAGACGCCAACACACGGAAATGACCAGTCGCGCACTCCGGCGAATCATCCCGGACCTGCCCCTGCGCGAAGGGCTTTTCGCCTCATGGTTTCCTGAGAGGGAGGGAGGCCGTGGGAGCGCATTGAACGATCTTTGCCCCGGGGGCAACCATTTTGGCCCTATTGCGGCCACATTTCGCCACCTTTGCGGCTCGCAAGACGCAGCGAAGCGCCCCGCAAAAGACGTGCTGCCCCGCGAGTAGTGCGCCATAATAATGAAGGTGGAGGCCCGAGCCGGAATCGAACCGGCGTGCAAGGATTTGCAGTCCTCTGCGTAACCACTCCGCCATCGGGCCGAGCCTTCCGGCCCAAATGGCCCGGACGGAAGCGGCGCACTAGCGATTCGGCGGGACAAAGGCAATGTGTCTTTGTGCACCGCGTCCTTCCCTTACGTCAGTATGGACGCAGCGCGCCAGGCGCGGCAAAGCACCGGCATGACCATTGCCAGCCTGCTTGAACCCATTACCGGCCAGCCCGGCGCTGCCCGCCTGACCCATGCCGCCGACTGGATGCAGGGGCGCACGCTTTATGGCGGGGCCTCGGCGCTGGGTGCCTATACGATGGCGGTGCGTGCCTTCCCCGGCCTGCCGCCCCTGCGCGCCGGGCAGGTGGCGTTTGTCGCACCTGTTGGCGAGGCAATCGAACTGCGCGCAGACATCGTCCGGCAGGGCCGCAACGTCACACAGGTGCGCAGCGAAATCCTGTCCGAGGGCCGCGTTGCCCTGTCTGCCTTCTGGCTGTTCGGTGAGGGGCGCGAGGCCAATGCCGTCCACCCCTCTGCCCTCCCCGAAGACTGGCCCGGCCCGCCCGAGGATAACGCCGAGGTCACCCATGGATTTGCCCCCGCTTTCGTCGCGAAGAACTTTGCGCTGCGCCATGGCCAGACCAAAGGCACAGAGCGCGGCGCAACCGTGCGGCGCTGGGCGCGGCTGATCGAGGCGCACGACCTCGATCCCATCTCCACGCTGGTGCTGATGGGTGACGTCATGCCGCCCGGCGCCATGCGGGCGATGCAACGGCAGGGGCCGATCAGTTCGATCAACTGGTCGTTCAATGTGCTCAACCCGGAAAGCCGTTCGCGCGATGGCTGGTATCTGGCCGAAAACGCCAGCCAGCACGCAGATAGCGGCTATTCTTCGGAACGCCTCAGGATGTGGGACGCGGACGGGCGGCAAGTGCTCGACGGGATGCAGTGCGTCGCCGTTTTTGGCTGAACTGATCAGCCGGGCGCCGGTGTTCGGCTAAGCCGGAGCGGATCTCACACGTCTTCGAAGTTGGGTTTGCGGCGCTCCATTTCGGCCATCACCGCCTCCACCTGATTGCGGGTTCGCATGATGGCGTGCTGTTCGATGCTTTCCTCCATCAGGATCGCGTCGGTCTCCTGCTCATACATACCGGCCTGAAGGCGCTTGGCGGCGCGGATCGCATGGGGGTTCTTGAGCGCAATGGTGCGGGCCAGCGCCAAGGCGCGCTCACGCGGGTTCTCGTCGACATAGGTCGCAAGCCCCAGTGAATGGGCCTCGGTCCCGGTGAATTCGCGGTTGGTGTAGATCAGCTCGCGCAGGACATCATCGCGCACCAGACCGCGCCACAGCGCATAACCGCCCATGTCCGGAACAAGGCCCCACTTCATCTCCATGATCGCAAGGCGTGTTTCCGGGTGGACAATGCGGATATCCGCGCCGCTGGCGATCTGGAGCCCGCCGCCAAAACACACGCCGTGCACCGCGGCGATCACCGGAACCGGCAGCTTGCGCCACTGCATCGCCACCTGTTGCGGGCGGTTGGCGTTGCCATGGGTCCGCTCGGTCAGGCCCGGTTCGTCCTCGGCGGGCTTGCGCGAAAAATTCGAAAGATCGAGCCCCGCGCAGAACGCCCGGCCCTCTCCCGAAAGCACGACCGCACGCACGCCCTTCATCCGCTGGAGCGCGTGGCCTGCCTCGATGATGCGTTCGAACATCTCGTGATCGAGCGCGTTCATCTTGTCGGCGCGCACAAAGCGAACTTCCGCAACGCCGTCCTCGCTCAGGTCGATGGCGACGCGATCATTGGCGATGGTGGTTGCAACAGCAGACATGGCAAGCGGATCCCTCGCTTCGAAAATTACCGCACAGGTTTGGCCGAACGCCTGCGTGCTGTCCAGTGCCGGGCTGGGCCTAGGCCCAGGCGGCAGGTGGCCGGATATCGAGGAAATGACAGCCATCGCCATCAGTGCAGATCAGGTGCCCGGCGCCTGCCGCTGCCAGCTTGGCGCGCACCCGTTCGATATCGGCGGTCACACCGTCATCTTCGGGATCAAAGGCGATGTGCCATGCCTGCTCGCGCAGCTGCGCACCGTTCAGCCGATCACCCGGCGTTGCCGCCAGTCGCCACAAAAGCGCAAATTCACGCGGGGCAAGGCCCAGCCAAAGATCATCCACCCGCCCATCGCGATGCACATGATCGAGCACCAGTTCCCCCGCCTCACGAAAGCGTGGGCCTTGCGCATTATTGTCGCAAAAGTGGCTGGAGGGCAGCGGCGCGTTCACAGCATCCCTCCGGCTCGCATCGAATAAACCTCGTCCGTGGTGAAGATGAGGTGATCGATCAGCCTGATTTCGAGCGCGGCGGCGATCTCGGCAAGGCGCCGCGTGGCGGCAATGTCGCAGCCGCTCGGGCGGCACGCGCCGGAAGGGTGGCTGTGCGCAAGGATTATGCCGGCCGCATTGTGACGCAGCGCCTCACCCAGCAGGGCGCGCATCCGGATCGCAAGGGTGGTCATGGTGCCGATGCCGCAAGGGGCATCCCCCAGCCATGCGCTGCGATCATCGACAAAAATGGCATGGCCGCGTTCGTACTGGGCAGGCGGCGCCAGCACGATGCTGCGCAGATAGCCGATCATCGCCGCCGCACGCTGCTCCTGCGAGAGCGCCACCTCCCCAGGGCGGGAGAGCACCGCGTTCAGCACAGGCAGCCGGTCCGGCAAGGCATGAGGGCGACAGGATCTGACATGGAGAAAACTCCGAATAATCTAGCGGGGCGTCCCGCCTGCAAGGGGCGATGAAACGCGCCATTCACGATAGGGGCCGAACCGGCGCTGGCGCTGGACATGGCGGATGAACCCTGTCCCCAGCAGCAGCAACTGGCAGTAGGATGGCCCGATCACCAGAATGGCAATTCCCAGCGGCGATGCGCTGTTGGGGATGGCGTGCACCATGTGTGCGCCCAGCGCCACGATCTGGAAACCTGCGACCCACAAGGGATAGTTGCGGTTGGCGTTGAGCGCCACGCCGACGAACAGGCCGGCCGCGACCACATCGATCATTGTGTAATACCCCGAAAACGGGCTCACACCCAATGGCGCATCGGTTAGCCAGCGCGTCAGGTAGACCGGCAGCACCATCGTTCCCACAAACGTCGTTGTCAGCCAACGCTCCGGCCCCCCGCCCCAGCGCCACGCCATCGCCAACAGAAGCAGGCTGGCAATGTGCTGGGCGGGAGCCCGGTACGCGTTCAGAAAATCCAGCAATTCCGGCATGGGATCAGGCAGGCACCCGCTCTGTGCCGGTATCGTGACGGGCCGGCATGGCGGCCAGATCGCTGGGCGGAATCGTGGTCGGCGCGCCATTATCGCCGCCGGCATGGACGCGGGCGAGATTGCTCAGTTCATGATGCACGCGCAAGAGATTGGTCGACATCGACAGCGCCTGGCTTTCAGCTTCGGTCAGGCGCAGCAGCGCGCGCTGGCCGGTGTGGACTTCCACCTCGGGGTTCTGGCGTGCGGTCAGCATCGCCTGCTTGAGCCGCGCCATGGCAATGATCGCTTCATCGGCAAGGCCTTCAGCCTCACGGATCAGCTTCTTGAGGTTATGTGCATCAGCGAGAATACGATTTTCCATCGTTGGTCTCCAGCGATGCCCGTGCTCACCCGGCATCGATCCCTGTTCCCGCGGAGTAGGTGGCCTTGCCGTCTGTCGCTTCGCTGAGCGTCCGGGCTGCGGTTATCGCGAGGATCACCGAAGCCAGAATGCCGGTAGCGATCCCGACGATCGCCCCCAGTCGAAGCAGGACGGCATGTTCACCATCGAGCACTCCGGGGACCACCCGGGGTTCCCCTGATCTCAGCCATGGTGCCTGTTGTATCAAAGGCATCGCATCGCTGAGAACCAGTCGGCCCGGATCATCCCGGGGATCGGAATCAGCCAGATCAGCTTCCGGGTTAACCTGAGAATTTGTGTATGCAGGTTCACTGAAGGGCACCGGCAAGGCCTCATCAGCGCCATCGCCCAGATCATGCCGGCGCGACGCTTCGATCGCTTCGGGCCCAAGGGTCAGCCGGTAATTTTCGACCAGTTCGCCAAGGCTTGCCGCCTCATAGAAATCCTTGAGAGCGCGGATGTGCTGATTGATCCGGGTCTCGGATACCCCGAGCTCGGCCGCGATCACCTTGATCGGTACGCGCCGGTCGATCCGTTCCATTACGGCGCGCTGCCTGTCGGTCAGCCGCTTCGCGGCTCCGGACGCCATTGCCATCTCCTTGCGAAACCAATCCCGGTTCTAGCCACAAGCTAACGCAAATCGGAGGAAATTTCTTCCGTTTTGGATCAGAATGTTCTGGCCAGTCAGAAGATCCCTAGGCTGCGGAACTGTTAACCCCCACTGACTGAAGATAACGCTTGATGTTGCGGGCCGCCTGACGAAGGCGCTGTTCGTTCTCGACCATGGCGATCCGCACGTAGCCTTCGCCGTTCTCGCCATAGCCCACGCCGGGCGCGACAGCGACCTGTGCCTGGGTCAGCAACTGCTTGGAGAACTCAAGGCTGCCCATGGATTTCAGCGCAGGCGGCAGCGGGGCCCAGGCGAACATCGAGGCGGGTGGCGGCGGGATATCCCATCCGGCCCGCCCGAAGGCCTCGACCATCACATCGCGGCGCTTGTGATAAAGCTCGCGGTTGCTTTCGATGATGTCTTGCGGGCCGTTCAGCGCGGCGCAGGCCGCCGCCTGAATGGGGGTGAAGGCCCCGTAATCAAGGTATGACTTCACCCGCGTCAGCGCCGCGATCAGCTGGCGATTGCCGACCGCAAAACCCATTCGCCAGCCCGCCATCGAATAGGTCTTCGACATCGAGGTAAACTCGATCGCGACGTCCTTTGCGCCGGGTACTTCCATGATCGAGCGGGTCGGCTTGCCATCGAAATAGAGTTCCGAATAGGCCAGATCGCTGACGATCCAGACCTGATTCTCCTTCGCCCAGGCCACCAGCCGCTCGTAGAAGGGCAGCTCGACTGTCTCGGCGGTGGGGTTGGAGGGGTAACTCACCACCAGCACCGAAGGGCGCGGCACGGTGTAGTTCATCGCCCGTTCGAGCGATTCCCAATAATGTTCATCGGGCGTGGTCGGCACCGAACGGATCGTCGCGCCTGCGATAATGAAGCCAAAGGTGTGGATCGGGTAGGAGGGGTTGGGCGCCAGCACCACATCGCCCGGCGCGATGATTGCGGTGGCAAGGCTTGAGAGGCCCTCCTTCGAGCCCATCGTCACCACCACTTCCGTGTCGGGATCGAGCTCCACCCCAAACCGGCGCGCATAATATCCGGCCTGCGCGCGGCGCAGCCCCGGGATGCCCTTGGACTGGGAATAGCCGTGCGCATCGGGCTTGGCCGCCACTTCGCACAGCTTGTCGATGACGTGGCTCGGTGGGGGCTGATCGGGGTTGCCCATGCCCAGATCGATGATGTCCTGCCCTGCCAGACGGGCTGCATGGCGCATGGCGTTGACCTCCGCGATCACATACGGAGGCATCCGCTTCATGCGATAAAACTGGTCATTCATGGCAGGTCACACCTTTGTTGCGTGCGGCGTTGATGCAAGCGCCGCAACTCTCCCTAGGCGAAAGGCGCGGATCGTGGGAAGGGCGTTTTGCGCAAGTTGCGGTGCGAGCCGATAATCGGCACTATCGTACCTGCACAGCGGTAAAGGGACGAATTCGGGCGATGGCACAGGAAAACGACCTTTTGGCAGCCGCGGGCGAGAGCTTGAAGGGCTTCTTCGATATGCAGGGCGAAGCCTTGCGCGAGATGCTGGGAGACAAGGGTGCCGAATCGCTGATGGGCGCTGGTGTGCCGGGGGGCATGGACGCGGGCGAAATGGCCCAATGGGCCGCCACCGCCGGGCAACTCCAGCAATTATGGCTCGATTTCGCCGCGCACCAGACCAGGGCCGCCGCCGAAAAGGCCGGCAAAGGCGCGCTCGGCGGCGCTGGCGCCGGACTGATGGACCCGGCGCAGTGGATGGTGATGTCGCAGGCGATGCTCGGGCAGATGCCCAAGGGCCTGTTCGAGGCCTCCTCCCGTCTGGCGCAGGACCAGATGCAGCTGTGGTCGGGCGTGATGCAGAGCTTTGCCGCAGGCGCAGCCAAGGGCATTGGCGGCAGCGCGGCTGATGCCGCGCCCGAAGCGGCTGCCCTGCCCCGTTCGGATCGCCGCTTTGCCGATCCGGCATGGCGCGAACACCCCGCCTTCCTGCTGCTCCACCAGACCTATCTGATGCTGGCCGATTACTTCCGGCAGGCGGTCAGGGGCATGGATGGGCTCGACAGGCCCAAGCGCCAACAGCTCGAATTCGCCGTCGCCGCATTGGCTGAAGCAATGAGCCCGGACAATTTCCTCGCGCTCAATCCGGTGGTGATGAAGCGCACGATGGAGACCAAGGGCGCCAATCTGGTGCGCGGGATGCAGCACCTCATCAACGATCTGAAACGCGGGCAGCTCACCCACACCGATCCCAACGCCTTCAGGCTGGGCGAAAACCTTGCCGCCAGTCCCGGCAAGGTGGTGCATGAAACCCCGCTCTACCAGTTGATCCAGTATTCGCCTTCAACCGACGAAGTGCTGGAAGTGCCGCTGGTGATCTTCCCGCCGTGGATCAACCGTTTCTACATCCTCGACCTGACGCCCAAGAAGAGCTTCATCAAGTGGGCGGTGGACCAGGGGATCTCGGTCTTCGTGGTGAGCTGGAAGAGCGCCGACGAGACCCTCGCCGAGGTGGTGTGGGACGACTACATCCGCGCCCAGATCGAGGCGATCGACCACGTCCGCGCGCGGCTCGAGGTGCCGGCGGTCCACACCATCGGCTATTGCGTGGCGGGCACGACGCTCGCGGCGACGCTGGCGGTGCTGGCGCGGCGGGGCGAGGCGGACAAGGTCAAGTCGGCAAACCTCCCCCCCCCGCCCGGGGGGTTTGCGTAGAGCTGCCGACTCGAGAAACTTCTCCGCCACGCTCAGCCCCGGCTGGACCGGCCCCCCCCCCCCCCGGGGCCTTCCTCCCGGGCCCCTTCCCCCCCCGCCTTCCACCCGCCCCGGGGGCGCCGCCCCCTCCCGACATACCGTCGCTCCAACACAC
>JAGKSZ010000176.1 GCA_018991295.1 Porphyrobacter sp.
CGGGGGGGTGGGGGTCGAAATGGGGGGTGGGGAAAAAGGGGGGGGCAGGGGGGGGCGGGGTGGGGGGGGGGGGGGGGCGGGGGCGAATGGGGCCGAAAACGAGGGGGGGGGGGGGGGGGGGCGGTTCCGGCAGGGCGGGGGTTTCCCGCCACAAGGCACCAAACGCCAGCCGGTTCTTCACCACCCGCGACAATTGCCCCCAGGCCATCGCCCGGCCCAGCGGATTGAGATCGGCTTCAGACTCCAGCGCGGCAATGAGCCGGGTGAGCCTTTCGCGAAAATCTGCGGCGTCTTCCTCGCTGCGCCCGCCATGCTCTGCCGCCTCGGCCCGCGCGCCATAGGGCTTGGCCGCGAGCGCCCACAAGGCGTCGGGATCGAGCGCGGGCGGAGGAAGCCAGCCGCGCTCCCATGCCTTGCCAAGGAAGGCGTTGGCGCGGGTCGCCAGCGGTCCGCGTGCAAGGAGGTGGTCGCGGGAGGGGCGGGCCATCAGAACGCGTCCGCCGCGTCCATCAGCCGCGTCAGGCGCTTGGGTGCAGCGCCGCGCCAGCTGCGCTCCAGCCACTGCGCGACCGCGTCCCAATCTACCCCCGGGCGGTTGAGAATGATGCCGATCCACCCGCTCGCGCCGTAATAGGCGGGCTTGAAATAGATGTCGGGCTGATCTTCGACGAGGCTCAGCAGCTCGTCCATGCCGCCAGTGCGCACGAGGCAGGCGATGTGCGGCGTGCCGTGATGCTGATCGGCGAAATAGGCGAAATATTTGCCGGTCTTCTCCCCGCCGACGCGAAAACCCGGGCTGCCGTGGCTCTCGCGCTCGTCGGTTTCGGGCAGGGCCAGCGCGAGGGCCCGCACACGCGCCAGCAGCGCCGCCGGGTCACGCCAGCGGCTGACATATTCGGCCACGGCGCGCGGATAGAGCTGGTGTTCGGCAAGCTTGACCCGTTCTGCAAGGCTCTCCGCCGTCTCGCCCGGCATGATCGGCACCGCGATCTGCGCCAGCACTTCGCCCGCATCGAGTTCCGGCGTGACCAGATGGACGCTGGTGCCGCCATGACTGTCTCCGGCCGCAATGGCGCGGGCGTGGGTATCAAGGCCCTTGTACTTGGGCAGAAGCGAGGGGTGGATATTGACCATCCGGCCCGCCCAGCGGCCTGCGAAGCTGTCCGACAGGATGCGCATATAGCCTGCCAGCACGATGTACTGCGCGCCTGCCTCCAGCACCGCTGCCTCCATCGCGGCATCGTGCGCCTCGCGGGTCATTCCCTTGTGGGGCAGGGCGAAGGTGGCGATGCCCTCGGCTGCGGCAAGGGCCAGTCCCTCCGCCTCGGGATTGTTCGAGGCAACCAGCACCACTTCGTAAGGGCAGCCCGCGATCCGGCTGGCATAGACGAGCGCGGCCATGTTGGTGCCTGCGCCGGAAATGAGGACGGCGATTTTGGCCTTCACCTCTCCCCTCCCGCTTGCGGGAGGGGCCGGGGGTGGGAGTGCGCAGAAGACAGTGACTTGCCCACCCCTAACCCCTCCCGCAGGCGGGAGGGGGATTTGTGGGCGTCACCCCACATGCGTCGCGCTCCAGTCGCTCTTGGCCGCCCATGTTTCGATCGAACCGCGCACGGTGCAGCCTTTCTCGCCCGCTTCGATCCGGCCGACCGGGAACACCGTCTCGCCCGCAGCTTCAAGCCGGGCGGTGATCTCCGCCACATTCGCCTCGCTCACGGCCAGCACCATGCCGACGCCGCAGTTGAAGGTGCGGGCCATTTCCTCAGGCTCAATATGCCCCTGCGCCTGCAGGAAAGCCATCAGGCGCGGCTGGGGCCACAGATCGGCATCGACATGGGCGTGGGCGCCCTGCGGCAGGATGCGCGGGATATTTTCGAGGAGGCCGCCGCCGGTGATGTGCGCCAGCGCGTTGATGCGGCCTTCGCGGATCAGCGGCAAAAGGCTCGCGACATAGATGCGCGTCGGCGCGATCAGGGCGTCGATCAACAGCTGCTCCTGATCGAACAGCGCGGGGCGGTTCAGCTTCCAGGCTTTATCGGCCGCCAGACGGCGCACCAGCGAATAGCCGTTGGAATGGACCCCGCTTGACGCCAGCCCGAGCAGCACATCGCCCGGGGCCACCTTGTCGCCGGTAAGCTGCTCCCCGCGCTCCACCGCGCCGACACAGAAGCCGGCAAGGTCATAGTCCCCGGCTGCATACATCCCCGGCATTTCCGCTGTCTCGCCGCCGATCAGCGCGCATCCGGCCATCTTGCAGCCTTCCGCAATGCCTGCGATCACGCGTTCCGCTACGCCGTTCTCCAGCTTGCCGGTGGCGAAATAATCGAGGAAGAACAGCGGCTCGGCGCCCTGAACGATCAGATCGTTGACGCACATGGCGACCAGATCGATGCCGACCGTATCGTGCCGGTCATGCTCGATCGCCAGCTTCAGCTTGGTGCCCACGCCATCATTGGCAGCCACCAGCAGCGGATCACGATACCCGGCTGCCTTCGGATCGAAAAACCCGCCAAAGCCGCCCAGCTCGCTGGTCGCGCCGGGGCGGGCGGTGGCCTTGGCCAGCGGCGCTATGGCCTTGACCAGCGCATTGCCCGCAGCGATCGACACCCCCGCATCGGCATAGGTGTAACCGGCGCTTTGCGGCGCGTTCTTGTCGTTTGTCCCCGAAGTCATGCACGCCGCCATAGCCTTTCGCGCTTGGAATTCCACTCGCCATTCGGCAAAGGAGACGCGATTTTCCCCATGCGCGCAACGCTGTCCCTTTCCGGCCCCCGTGAGGCCCCCTCCCGACCGGCGCGGCGCTGGCTGGCGGGCGCCGTGCTGGCGCTGGGACTTATGGGCGGCGGCTTTGCGCTGCTGGCGCAGGTGGCAGGCGAGCGCGGGATCGCGCCCACTGCCGCCAGCGCGGATATCGAGGTCAAGGGCATCACCGTCGATGTGCAGGGCAAAAGCGCCGAGGATGCGCGCACCAACGGCTGGCGCGAAGCACAGAAAAAGGCATGGGAAAAGCTGAAAGGCCCCAAGCTGTCCGACAGCCAGCTGGAGGGCCTTGTATCGGCCATCGTGATCGAGCGCGAACAGCTTGGCCCGCGGCGCTATATCGCCACCTTGGGTGTGGTCTTCGATCGCCAGCGTGCAGGCGCCTATCTCGGCGGCGCGGCGCAAGCGACCCGCTCGGCGCCCTTGTTGCTGATCCCGGTGGTCGAAAGCGGCGGCGCTTACATCACCTTCGAACAGCGCAACCCCTGGCAACGCGCCTGGGCGGAATTCAATCCGGGGCAAAGCCGCATTGATTACGTGCGCCTGTCGGGTGCGGGGGGCGATTCGCTGCTGGTCAATTTCGGGCAGACCCAGCGCCGCAGCCGCGCATGGTGGCGTTCAACGCTTGATCAATATGGCGCGACCGATGTGCTGATGGCCTTCGCCCGGCTCGATCACCAGTTCCCCGGCGGACCGGTGAGCGGCACTTTCACGGCGCGTTATGGCCCTGACAGCCGCCCGCTCGACAGCTTCACCTTGAAGGCCGACAATCCCGATGCTGTGCCCGCGATGCTGGCGCAGGCGGTGGAACGGATGGACCAGACCTTCACCGGCGCACTTGCGGCAGGCAAGCTTCGGCCTGATCCAAGCCTTCGGATCGGTGCGGGTGGAGCGATCGATCCGGCGATCCAGCGCCTCATCGAAATCGGGCGTGCAGTGCAGGCGCGGCGCGCTGCCGAGGCCGCGATTGCCAGCGGCGCGGTGCCACGGATCGAGGCGGTGCCGGTCACCGGGATCGAACCGGGCGAAGTGGCCGTTCGCAACATCACCGTCCAGTTTGCAACGCCTGACGCAGGCGCCTTCGATGCGGCGCTGGGCGCGGTGCGCGGCACCGGCGGAGTGCGCGGCGTGGGCGTCACCAGCACTGCGATTGGCGGCACTTCGGTTATGAGCGTCGCCTATGCCGGATCGCTCGATGAACTCGCTGCCGCGCTCGAAGCACGCGGGTTTGCCGTGCGGCGCGGGGCAAACGCGCTCGCCATCAGCCGCTAAGGGCAGGCAGCCGCGATGGGCGTCCCATCCCAGATTGCCCTGCCATTATCGGCCCGCGGCGCTGCACAGCGCATCGTGGTCGGCGTTGCCAATGCCGCCGTGATCGAGGCCTTGCAGGCCCCTGAACGCTGGCCCTTCCATGTCGCCGTGCTCACCGGCCCGAAGCGTTCGGGCAAGAGCCTGCTGGCGCACTGGGCGCAAGCGATGCACGGCGATATCCTTGAAGTGATCGACGATGCGCAGGGCATGGACGAGACGGCGTTGTTCCACCGCTGGAACGCCGTGCAGAAGGGCGGCACCCGGGAGGGCGGGGCGCTGCTGCTGGTGGCCGATGCCGATGCCGGCGCGGATGGCTGGCGCATTGCGCTGCCTGACCTTGCCTCGCGCATTGGCGGATCGCTCCAGCTGGAAATCGGCGCGCCCGATGATCTGATGGCAGGCGAGTTGATCCTCGCCCAAGCCGAGGCGCGCGGATTGTCCCTGCCCGAAGGCGCGGCCGATTATCTGGTCCCGCGCACCACGCGCAGCTTTGCCGCCATCGAGGCGCTGGTGGCAGCAATCGATCGGATATCCCTTGAACGTCAGACGCCTGCCACCATGTCTGTGTGGCGCGCTGCACTGGAGGCCCTGCACGGTCCCGAACAGCAGCGCCTGCTGTAATGTCTCGCGCAAGGCCGATTGCATCGGCGGCGCAATGGTGGGAAAAGCGAGGGGCGATGTTTGAACGGCTGATCAGCTATCTGGACTCGGTCCGTGCCCGCGATCCCGCGCCGCGTTCGCGCTGGGAAATCCTGCTTTATCCCGGCGTCTGGGCCCTGGGATTTCACCGCATCGCCCACTGGCTGTTCGAGGCGAAGCTCTATTTCCTCGCCCGGTTCGTGAACCATTTTTCGCGCCTGCTGACCGCGATCGACATCCATCCGGGCGCAACCATCGGCAAGAACTTCTTTATCGACCACGGCTTTACCGTGATCGGTGAGACGGCCGAGATTGGCGACAATGTCACGATCTATCAGTGTGTCACGCTGGGCGGGACCAATCCGGCCAATGGCAAGGGGGGCAAGCGTCACCCCACCTTGCGTGACAATGTGATCATCGGTTCGGGCGCGCAGATCATCGGGCCGATCGTGGTGGGTGAGCGTGCCCGCGTGGGCGCCAATGCGGTGGTCACAGATGATGTGCCCGCCGGGGCGACGATGGTCGGCATCAAGGCCCGTTCGACGCTGGTTCCGGCTGACCAGTGGCTCAGGGAATTCATCCCCTACGGCACCCCTTGCGATGATCCGCCGTGCGACGAACAGGGCCGCTCGAACCGCGATTGCGTCGAAAAGCTCGAAGGCGAAATCGCAGGCCTGCGCGAAGAAATGGCGGCCATGAAGGCGCTGCTGGCCGAGCGCGATGCGCCCGCGCCTGCCCAGCCGGTGCGCGTGCGCAAGAGCGGGACGAAGGATTAGGCACGCCCATGGCCGCCAACCAGTCGCCCGGGGGGATGCCCGGACAGGTGGTTCCCTTTCCCGCTCGCGGCGCGGATCAGGTCGGCTTTGAACGGCCTGAACTGATGCGCATCCTCGATCTGTATGGCCGGATGGTCGCTGCCGGAGAATGGCGCGATTATGCGATGGACTTCACCCGCCACGCCGCGACCTTTGCCGCCTTTCGCAGAGCCGCCGAACGCCCGCAGGCGCGCGTGGAAAAGCGCCCGGCGCTGCGCGGCAAGCAGGGCATGTGGACGCTGTTCGGCGAACACGGTCAGGTGCTGAAGCGCGGGCATGACCTTGCAGGCGTGCTCGCGCCGATGGAGCGGCGGCTGCTTAAGGCGGTGGAGGATTAGGCAGATTGTTGCCTATTCGAACTCGCTCAGATCGACCGCACCGTTGATCTGATTGTTCGTCACCAGCCACAGCACCTTGGTGAGGAAAAAGGCCGAGGCCGCGAACAAGATCTGCCCGAACATCAGAATGAGCATCGTCGCCAGGGTCGGCACGATGACATGAACACCGGGGATGGCATCGATGAAGGTGAACAGGGTCACCAGCGACATCACGATGGCCGATGCGACCCAGCACCCCCACCAGCTGGTGACTTCATCAACCGACGAATGAGCAAAATCCTCAGGCTCGCCCGCGCTGCGATTGGCAAGCTCGCGCATGGCGGTGAAGGGGATGTAGAGATTGGCGAAAGGCACGAAGAAGCTGAATGTCGCCCAGCCGGGGGAATGGCGCAGCCCCTTGATTCCTGCGTTTCGCAGATTGGCGCAGGCGGTGTAGACCCACAGCAGCACCGGAATGGCCGACCCCAGAAACACCACATTGATCGCAAGGCGGCTGAGCACCAGCAGCCCGGTCAGCAGGCCGAGTTCATTGTACGGATTGTGATAGGCAGCCCACAGCACAATCACCAGCGCTCCTGCCAGCGACATCGCAATGACCATCCATGCCCCGATAGTGCTGAGCAGCGCGTAGAGGCGCAGATTGCCTGTTTGCATATAATCGACCCCCACAATCTGGCGTCCGATCCAAAGCAAACGCCCCCGTGCATGTCTGCACGAGGGCGTTGGAATTCCAAGGCTTTGGCAGCGCCTGCTGCACCTTATCCCCGCGCGCTGGA